>NZ_WYDS01000014.1 GCF_009914765.1 Halodesulfovibrio sp. MK-HDV
GTGTGCCGGCAAAAGCAGCGGTTCCCGGCATTGCAAATGCGATAACTGCAAATGCTAACACTGCAACTCTCAAAAGTGATTTCATTCTCATCTCCTCTCTTTTCTGTGTTACTCAACTGTCACGTTGAGCTCTTTTTGCGGTAAGTCGAACCTTGTCATCGCCATTTTGTTCTTTTGTATGACAGGTAATTCTGTACCAACTAATTGTTCAAGTTGTGCAATGCGCTGTGCTTGGTCTGTTAGAGCACGCGCTTGAGCGATGTATAGCTCAAAATATGTGTTTTCTGCCGCGATGACCTCTTCAAGGTCGACTTTGCCACTCTGATATGCCTCTAGGGTTACTTCAACGGATTGCTCCGCTTTAGGGAGCAGGCTTTCTTCATACAGAGTGATTTGTCGAATAGCATCGCGATAGCGATATAAAGCCAGCTCCAAATCGGCTAGAAGGATATCTTTGCGTCCCTTTTTTGCCTGAATAGCTACGAGCCTTTTTTCTCTTCCTTCTTCAACGGCAGCGTCTCTGCCGTCCTGCCAAATAGGAATATTGAGGCTTACAGTGGCTATAACTGGATCATTACCGTTTTGGCTTGGATCACCGGAACGGGCTTTATCTGTGTAAATTGATTTTATTCCGAAGGTGAGGTCTGGATAATAATTTTTTTCTGCAAGAGTAATCTGTGCGTCTGCACCAGCGAGTTGTTGGTCAAAGCTCAGCAGCTCAGGATTTGTTTGCTGAAGAAGCTTCCTGAGCATATCTTCTTCAACCTCTAACTGTAGCTCCGCCACTACCTTTGATAGATGCACTGCATCGTCAATATCTCGCCCCATAGCCGCGTTCAAACGAGCTTGAAGAGGAATATACATGTCTTTAAGTGAGGCTTTTCTATTTCGAGAAGAGTCTAGTTCAACTTGTGTTCGGAGCACGTCTGAATACAAAGCATTGCCTGAAGAGTAGCGAGCACGAATTGTAGCTTCTAAAAATTCTAATAATTCGACCTGTTCTGTTGTAAGCTGGATAGCCCGTTGCAAGTAGAGCAACTCATAGTATGCTACTTTAACATTCCGGAATATCGTAGTTTTAATGCTATCCGCTTTTGCTTTAAATACATCCGCTTCGCGGAGTGCAATGTTTTCTTTTGCATCTAGCTTACCAATCCAAGGAAATTTTTGAGTAAGCGCATAACTCATGCGTTGTGGACCAACGCGTGTTTCAACAGGGACAATGTAGACACCAAAAGTGAATTGCGGGTCAGGCAGTGTAGAAACTTGTGGTGCCTTTTGAATTGCGGCTCTCCACTTACTGAATGCAGATTGTAGCTCACCGTTATTTTCAGCCGCAATTTTTAGATAGGTAGGAAGTAAATTTTCAGCGGCGTCTTCTGCATATAATGCTTGTACGCTAAAAAACAATAGCGCCACACTCATCAAAAATGTTCGTGCAATCATTTGTTTTCCCATGTGTTTTGTTTGTCAGGAAATCGCATTTCAATATTAAGAAAGCATAATCAGTAAGTTATGACATACAGTATTCTTTAACACCATGCAGAAATATTATTGTTAGCGCCATTGTATTAATGAGTTTTTGTAAAGGATTGCTAAACGTTGCTTCTGATTATGTAAGCAAAGCATAGGCCAAACTGGCCAATCCTTACTATTTTAGTCAGATATAGAACGGTATTTATTTTTATTCAAGCCCCCCTCTTGAAATTGTATAAAAAGTATACAGTTCAAGACCCTTCCCCTCCTGCTATGTTCATTTTTTTTACAGTAGAAAGAAGTTTGCGAGCGTCAGGCTTGAAGGTCATTACGTAGTAGGTAAGTGGAATTGTACATCCAGCTTTAAGCATCAGTGAGACAAGGGGGCCGTTCTTTGAATGTTTCACGCGTTCGCAATTAAGAATAATCCTTACATGTGGGCTGCTATGAGTGCTATCATTAGTTCTTGTTATGTTAGAAGGTGTACTATTTTTAGGCACCATAAATTTCTAATTGTGGCGAGGACGAATAATTATGCCTATCCGCATTAAAATTCTGATTATCCTGCTATTAACGACAATTCCCCCTGCTCTTTTCTTGCGTGTAAACAGCATGCAATCGATGAATCAGCTGGCAGAAAACGTTGAATCACGAACAGAAACTATACTTCTTAATAATATTAGCATGCTACTGCTGCGTGTTGCTGAGGGGCAAGCGCATCTTCTAAAGCGTGAAGGGCAACTTATTAATACGGTCTTAAGCATTCTTGCTAACGATGCCAGCATAACATTATCGTCGTCACCGCAATCAGCAAAAAAAAGTACGATTCTTCCAATGTATGAAATGGAAAGTCCTAAAGGCATGGCTGACAGGGGGGGCGCATGCATGTCCTCTTCTTCACCAAAAACTAAGGATAATTTCAAATTATTACTTCCTTCGCTCGAAAAATTTGCGGATTTATATCCCGAGTTGATTCTTTGGCAGCGTGTACGACTTTTGGATAGTTCTCAGCTTTTTTTTCCTACAAAAAAAGCTGAACATTCTGAGGATCAATGTTTGTTTGGTGAACCCCCTCTGCCTGCGATCGCAGGAGAAACATCGTGGTCACCGCCCCTGCACGATCCTCTATTCAAAAGATCGATATTTACAGCTACTCAGAATATTTATTCAAAGGACACAAAAATTGGGTCTGTTACAATTGCAGTACCTGTGCATACGCTCCTGCGTTCTCCCGGGAATCTGTCTAAATTTTCGCCTAATGTTACGTCCTATCTTGTTGATGCAACAGCAGAAGGCGATGAGCTTATAATTTTTGCTGTTAGAACACCGAAAGATCAAGGTGGAAGGTGGTTTAGTTCTCCAGAAGACAACCTTGCGCTTGATAAAAAAACGCTCAGTCAAATTTCAGGGGATGTTGTACTTGGGAAGGCTGGTTTACTTAGTGCGATTGTTGATGATGAAAGCCTGTTAATAGCCTACGCACCGCTTAAAATAGGTGGTGCAACTTTGCTTATCACCGTTCCACGTATAGACATTGTCAATGATGCCTCTGAAGAGACAGATATTATTAGAGCTATCTTTTCTAAACAAATGGACACGTCGCATCTGCTGTTGAGTGGAACTCTTTTGCTCTTGGGAATTGTCGCAATTATTTTGTCTATCTCGTTGAGCAAGAGTATCTATAAACTGGTTCATGCTGTGCGCGCCGTGAGTGCTGGTGATTTTTCAGTACGCATTCGAAATGTTGGACAAGATGAGATTGGAGAACTGGGAAAAGCTATTAATGAAATGGTACCTACGTTAGAAGAAAACGTTCATTTAAAAAGTTCGCTTCAGTTGGCAAGCGTTGTGCAGCAAAGCTTATTGCCCAAGCAGGCACCTACTCCAGCCTCTTTTGATATAGCTGGAGCAAGTTACTATTGCGCAGAAACCGGTGGAGACTACTACGATTTCATCGCCTGTGCATCCGGAAGTGCTTCTCAGCTTACTATGGCAGTTGGGGATGTTGTTGGTCACGGTATTCCTGCTGCGTTGCTTATGGCGACAGCGCGAGCGTATTTACGATCTAGTGCAAATAACGACTTCACCCTGTCCGAAGTGACCCGTAAGACAAACGAACTGGTTGTGTGCGATACCTATGGCTCCGGCCAGTTTATGACACTCTTTCTTGCTTCGTTAGATACTTTAAAAAACACATTTACCTGGACACGGGCAGGACATGACGCAGCGATTGTGTATCGTGGGTCAGAATCCCGTTTTATTGAGTTTAAAGGGATTGGAAGCACAGCCCTTGGTGTGAAGTATGATGCAAGGTACACAGAAAATACAGAGCAGCTTTTCCCCGAAGACATCATCGTCATTGCTACTGATGGAATATGGGAAGCACGATCTCCTGAAGGTGTGATGTTCGGTAAAAAACTTATGGAGACTATTATTCGTGATAATGCCTCGCTTTCGGCAGAAAAGCTTATTGAAAAATTACATACTAGTGCTCTGAATTTTACCAAGCTCTCGAGCCTTGAAGATGACTTCACTTGTCTTGTTATAAAGTTCCGTAAGAAAAGTTAGGTAAAGCAATAATAAAGCCGGATGGGTACTTTTCCACATTCGGCTTTATTACTTGCCAAGATTACTATAAGTCATGCGTGTACGTTTTTTTTGGTATAAGCAGTGTCGAATACGTAACTGCTCTTCCCTCTTGATCTTCATGAAAAGTCGATAAGGACAATATGTCAGAAAAAGAAACGCTTGGTTGGAAAGAATGGGCATCACTACCGGACTTCAGTATCTCATGCATTCTTGCAAAAATAGATACTGGTGCTCGAACTTCTTCACTCCACACAATAGATGAAGAGATCTTCATTAAGGACAATGTAGAGTGGATTCGATTTACAATTGCGCTCGATTCACGCGAAAACAGAACTGTTTCAGCAGAAGCCCCGCTCATGGCAAGGCGTTCTGTCACTAATTCCAGCGGTCAGACAGAAGAACGATTTGTTATTGAAGCCCTAATTTCCATTGGCGACTGGCGCAGTTTAGCAGAGATTACCCTAACTCGTCGTAGAGGGATGAAGTGTCGAATGCTTGTTGGTCGCACTGCCATATCTGGAACTGCTATAGTTGACCCAGAGCACACGTTTTTACATCAAGCCCCCTTATGTGGCTAACGAGCTACTTGCTGTTGTCTTTTTAAATTACAGTCGATTGCCTTGAAATTTATTTTTCCTCTCCTTCCTTCTGTCCATTCGCTCCCCCAAAAACACCTTTGCTGAATAAGTATGGAGCAAGAGGACGTTGTAGCCCTTCGCGCCTTTTGGGTGAAAAGACGTTACCTCGTTGCTCTCTTCGTCTTATCTCTACCTAGATGATAGGCAGTAAGAACTGGTATCTCGCAAGAATATTTTCTTTTTTTATTTGTAACAGTCCTGTAATTTTAGCAATTTTCGGTATAGTTAAATAAAAAGAAAAATTTTTTCGAAAAACTTGCCTTGACAGTTGGTTGAATTAGATCTTAAAAGGCTTTTCATGTTGATAACGGATTTCATTTTCAGAAGTCGATTGATAAATACGTGAGTGAATTCTCTTACTTCAGTGCCGCTATTAGCCAAGTGGTACTGTAATGAGATCAGGATTCGCACAACCTTGCGTATCGTATTCTTTTGTCTCAACTTGTTGAAAATGAATTTCATAATCATACATCCAATCTGTCTTGGAATACGTGAATTAAGAAGGTAAAATTTAATGAAACGCTTTATTGTACTAGCTCTCGCTACTTGCATGATTCTTAGTGTCGCTGCTGGCGCTTCTGCTGCTGAATTTAAGGCTTCCGGTTCTATGTGGGCCGGTTTCGATTACATCAACACTGATGGTTCTGACGATGATACCAACAACTTTATCCAGAGAATGGATACTCAGGTAGACATCATTGCTTCCGAAAATCTTTCCGGTACTGTGCTCTTCCGTATTGAGCAGACATGGGGACAGGCAAACGAAAATGTTGGCGCAGGTTCCGGCGGTGCTATTGGTGCTGACGGCGTTAACGTTAGCACACTTCGCGCTTACATCGACTTCCTCGTACCTTCCACAGAAATTAGAGTTCGCGCTGGTATTCAGGGACTGGGTCTTCCTGGTGCTGTAACTGCGTCTGGCGTACTTGATAACGACGTTGCTGCAATTGTTGCTTCTCAGTCTTTTGACAACGTAGCTGTTACAGCTTTCTTTGCACGCCCATACGATTCTGACGGTACTGATGATGCAACCATGGATCTCTTTGGTGGTATTGTTGCGGCAGATCTTGGCGTTGCGACTGTTTCTCCATACTTTCTGTTTGCAAACGTAACCGATAAGGTGGATGCAGACGGCGAAATTTTTGAAGATAATATGTACTGGGTAGGTGCTTCTCTTGAGGCTGCTCCAGTAGAAAATCTCGCATTAGCATTTGACGGTGTATTCGGTAAAGAAAACGGTAAAGACGGCGGTTTCGCAATTGCCGGTAAAGCTGCTTACACTACCAGCATGATGGTTCCTGCAATCGTTGGTTGGTATGCTTCCGGAAACGACGACGATGGTGAAGGTCGTATGCCTAGCATCGATGATGATGACTTCAGCATGACTACTCTTGTTGGTGCTGGTGCTATGGGACCAGATAGCGATAACATTTTCGGTAGTGCTCTTGGTAAATGGGGTCTTGGTCTTCAGCTTGAAGAACTTACCTTCATTGAAAAGCTTAGCCACACTGTACGCCTCACCTACATTCAGGGTACAAACGAAGACTCTGACAGCATTAGCAGCTGGGGTGAAGACGATCGTGCAACCGAAATTGATGTTGCATCCGTTTACAGCATTTACGACAACCTCGACCTCCTTGTTGATTTTGCATACGCAGTCACCGACTTTGATGCCGGTTCTGCTAAAGATGTAGATAACGTATTCAAAGCTGCTGCACTCATTCAGTACAATTTCTAAACACTAACTACGTATTCCAAAACAGACAGTTTCTTGAAAAGAGCCACTTAGCCAGTGGCTCTTTTTTATATCCAGTAAAGCTGTTTTTATTCTGCCCGATTCAATTACGTTTATCTTGTGTGCATCCGAAACGTATTGCTCCTCTTGTGCCTTCGTTCATTTTCTACTCGCCAGTCGAACAAATTCCTGCTTTACGTAATAATCAGCACTCGTTTGTTTTTCAATCTATACTGGAGAACTACCAGTCAGAATATACAATGAAGTAATTACGTTGAAGTTCTATGCAGCAGCCAACTACATGTTTGAGTCGGTTACTTTTATACCCGACCTAGACGTTGGGTGTAATGCATAATATTTTATCTGTTACGCAACCTGCGGAGAATTTAATGGGCAAATATATATTAAAGTTTTCCCCCGTCATTGTTGCCATAATTATGGCCTTATTCCCTTCTCCGGCAGGATTGTCGCCCGAAGGATGGTACTTTCTCAGTATTTTCATTGGCGTCATTATCGGGCTAATTATTGAGCCAATCCCCGCCGCTCTTGTCGGGCTTTTAGGCGTATCTATCGTAGCAGCGTTGGGTTTGGTTGACCCGAATCCCACTGCCAGTAGAAATTGGGCGCTATCCGGTTTTTCTAATGGCGTTATCTGGCTAATATTTTCTGCTTTTATGTTTGCTCTGGGGTATCAAAAGACCGGTTTGGGGAAGCGTATCAGTTTAGTTCTGATTAAGTATTTAGGGAAAAGCACACTTGGGCTTGGCTACGCAATTGCATTTTCAGATGCCATTCTCGCACCCTTTATGCCTTCTAATACAGCTCGAAGCGCAGGTACCATTTATCCGATTGTGAGTAACATTCCGCTGATGTTCAATTCCACTCCAGATCATGAACCACGCAAGATCGGTTCGTATCTGACATGGGTTGCTATTGCGGCAACGTGTGTCACAAGTTCTATGTTTTTAACCGCACTCGCCCCAAACCTGCTTGCTATTGATCTTATTGCTCAAACGACCAACGTTCAAATTTCATGGGGACAATGGGCGAAAGTGATGATTCCCGCCATGTTCCCTCTTTTTATTCTCACACCTTGGTTGGCATACGTGATTTACCCGCCGACGCAAAAAACATCACCAGAAGCGCCATTGTGGGCAAAAAAAGAATTGGAAAAGCTTGGGGCTATTACTCGAAAAGAGCTCATGATGCTTGGGTACGCGGTATTGGCACTTATTTTTTGGATTTTTGGTAAAGAACTTGGCGTTAACAGCACCGTTGCAGCCATCTTGGTTCTGTCCTTAATGGTTTTAAGTGACATCATCACGTGGGAAGATGTCATTAGCAATAAAAGTGCGTGGAACGTTCTTATCTGGTTTGCAACACTGGTTGCGATGGCTTCCGGACTGAGTAAAACCGGTGTTCTTTCATGGATTGGCAATCTTAGCTCAAGTTACTTGCAGGGGCTGCCACCATTTACAGTAGCTCTGTTCCTCGTCCTTATGTTCTTTATGCTTCACTATTTCTTTGCAAGCACCACCGCCCATACTACTGCCCTCATGCCTTTATTTATGGTAACTGCCACCGTGCTGTTACCTGCTGAGATGATCCCACAAATTGCACTTATGCTTGCGGGTAGCCTTGGTCTCATGGGTATTATTACTCCGTATGCAACGGGGCCATCCCCTATATGGTATGGGTCAGGATTTATCAGTCAGGCTCGCTGGTGGTTCCTGGGTGCCATCTTCGGTGCTCTTTATTTAGCTTCTATGCTAATTTTGACAGCTTTATACGTTTAACCCTCCATTCAAAAAAGAAAAAAGGTCTGCATTTTCGTGCAGGCCTTTTTTTCTGGTAATGGAATGTCCGACATAACCTTTTGGACGACGATTCTCCGATCCTTTTCAAATTATACCAAACGACCAAACAAAATAAATGGATACCGATGCTTCAGTACAATTTTGATCTGCTCGAAATCCGCTATAATTCCATTTGGCATTCAATCCTCCACAAGGCGCTTGCCCAAATCCGCCATTCCTCCACAGTAAGTGGCCATGATTGCGACTGCCTCCCAGTCTGATAGACGATATCTTGTGAATCTAGGAAGTTCGAATGCGTCCCCAACGCAGAGGAATAACCCGAAACGATGGTATGGTTTGACACGCTTCCATGAAAACCGAAAAATTCTTCCAGAACAGAATAGCAGTCCCTAGTTAAAACCAAAATCCTATTCGGGCACCTTTTGCGCTTCCCAGTGTTCCATGCATTTTCTGAAAATATGGGGGTAGACGATGAAATGGCGGAATGGCCGGATGCACCTCATGTAAAACGCACTGAAAGCGGTCCTATGCTTAATGTACACCGCAAGGCGAACCTTCCACTTACCTTCTCCCGAGGGAGACCAAGCATAATGCATTAATGTATGCTCGGTGGAATTGGAGAGTTCGTGGAGCGTTTCGTCCTCGAAGGTATACACTGGTCTGAAGTCCATAAAGTCTCGTGTTGAGATGTCCATCGCGCGTTCCGGCGTGTCTTTCTCAAAATCGCTTTCCTGCAAACGATCGCGAAGGCTCTTGTCCCCGCAGCCCGGGATAGGGAGACTATTCATGTTATTATCGATGCGAAATAACGCCCCGAAAAGTTTTCGCATCCTGAATAGCATTCCAGTCAAGGAGCCATCATAAATGCTCTTCATCGTAGGCTCAATGGCGGATTTCTGGAACAAATGTAAATTGACCCCGTCCTTTGCGCCGAATTCGTAGGGGAACTCCCAAGTATCCTCGAGTAGAAAATCGGACGCTAATGAACGGACCCTCCAGTTGAATTTGGTATGCGTAGCAGTCGCGGCAGTAAAATTCATAGTTATTCCTTTGTATGATAATATAGGGCTTAGTACATGATACGTGCAAAAAGTAGGAACATATTTCTACCAACTTCGATCTGATCCATCCATTGCGAACACACCGGCTTTGATAAAGCCATTTCTTATCTCTGCTGTCCTTTCTTCAAGTGGATTCAGTCCAACTGCCAGCCTCCGTTCATTAACCCGTCGAGGTTCTCAATCAAACAAGGTGCCCAATCACCGTCTTGGTTGGAATCGTGTCCCGTAAATTTGGGGGTTCCCTTCGTACATGTGTATACGATCCTCCAGCATTGCCGCCTGCCAAGGGATGGCTTGATTGTTGAAAGCAGCTTCCTTAAGCAACGATAGGCAATGTCGCATGAATGGTGGATTGCCAGTGGCATGCTGTGCGATCAGCCACGCTGCCCATGCACCGTCCTCGCCAACTAAACTTTTCCCTGGCCAGCCATTTTGCACGATGATGGTCTCAAGCCGAAGAGATTTATCTCTATAGAGTTACAGGCACAAATTGACACAGAATTACTTTGCTAACCTGCTGTTCTAAAATAGCAGCTAAACGCTTACTGATTTCGAGTGTGAGTCCGTCATTTGTTGAATAAATTATTAGTGTATTGCCCATTGTCTCTTCTGGTTAACAGTCTTTTGTCTGCTCTATCTACCAATGTTTTATGTAGAAATTACGAAAAATACTTTGTAAAAATCATACCTGAAGGAAGTTTTTCAGGCAACCACCCGAATAGCACGGCACAATGGACTTTCAGAGAAAGATCAAAATGTGAAATCTGTTTCTTTTAACTTTTCCTGTTGTACCTTTCGAGGGGATGGGCAAAAAAACATATTCTTTATGCTTCGCTACTTCTTTCGAGCACAACTGCTCACCCCACTGCCCTCATGCCTTTATTTAAGGTAACTGCCACAGTACTTTTCCCTGCTGAAATGATCCCGCAAATTGCACTTATGCTTGCGGGTGGCCTTGGTCTCATGGATATTATTACTCCGTATGCAACAGGGCCATCCCCTATCTTACGGGTTAGGCTTCATAAGTCTGGCTCGCTGGTGGTTCTTAGGTGCCATCTTTGGCGCTCTTTGTTTAGCCTCTATGCTAATTCTGACAGCTTTATCGTCTAACAACTCCATTCAAAAAAGAAAATAGACCTGCATTTTTGTGCAGGTCTATTTTCTTGTAATGCTGACGTCTTGGTCTTTGGTGGTCAGTTACAGACATCCGAACCAAAAAATTTTTAAAAACAATGTCTGTTCATACAGAACACTATTCGTTTTCTCACAATTCTTAACGTACCGTTCAAGCTTCAATATTTTGTTACTTTGAAGGAGTAATTCAAATAAAAGTGATAACATTTAAATAGTTGTATACCTAATCTATTACCGTGGAGTAAGCTGAAAGGGATATGTATTTTGAAACGAAGCAAGCGAGACCTCAAGAGGCCTTTGAAAGGATTACACTATGCATTTCTTAAAGCGACTATCGATGCGAAGCAAAATTTTCATAACCTTTCTTCTTCTTGTATTTGTCATGTTCGGTTCCATTTCTCTTACATTACCCCACATAAAAGAAACATTTGAGAAAACTATAAAAAATGAACTGCAAGCTAACACAGTACTTGCGAGTATTATGGTTGAGAAGCTTTTGGATGAGTCTGTTGAGCAATATTTTAAAGGGATGGCCGAAACGAGCGCTGGAATTGTTCAGCGGTTTTACAATAGATACAGACGAAAGGAACTCTCGCTGGAACAAGCACAAGCCTTCCCTAAAGAGCTTATGAATACGCATTTAGTTGGAGAAACGGGATACACTTTTTTTATTACGCCAGAGAACAAAGATAATATTGAAGAAATATTACTGGATGCACCTAACAGCGAGACTCTTTCTCATTCTTTTCTTGAAGCAATAATTTCTCAAAAAAAAGGATTCTTGCGAACTGTAAAAGGAAAAGGGATTTTTCCAGAAGATGATGTGGCTTATCTGGATTACTTTTCTCCATGGAAATGGATTATCGCAGCTGTGCCGTTTGAAAAGGGAACTCACTCTATTGTTAGCCTGACAAACTTCAAAGATAGCATTGAAAATTCGAAATTAAGTCCGGGGAAAGGGAGTTACATTACTATATTCGAATTGGACGGGCACATTTTGTATCACCCGTTCTTGCAAAATAAAAATGCATTAGAGCTTAAGGATCCTAAAACAAATAGATTTTTCATTCGAGATCTTGTTGATGTCGTTAGAAAGAAAGGTTTCGATATTCCACAGACGGGCTGGTTTGAATATCATTTTTTGAAACGTGAACAAACAAATAGCTACGGTGCAAAGCTATTCTACTATGTATACCAGCCAAAAAATAAATGGTTTGTTGTTACAGTCATCAATAAAGCTGACATGTTGATGCCTTATTCTCAGCTAATTCATGATTTAGGAATTTTCGCTGCGATCATGCTTATCGTGGTAACTTTTCTCGCATTCCTATCATCCAATCACCTTCTCCAACGTATTACTGCATTGAAAAATGCAGCCAGAAAGCTTTCTGAAAATGACTACAATCTTGATCTTCAAAAGTATGCGGATGATGAAATTGGAGAACTTGAGGAGGCGTTTGGTGATGCCAGTACGAAAATTTCTTCGCTTACACAAAGCCAGAAAGAACTAAACGAAAATTTGGAACGAATTGTGGAAGAGCGAACAGATGCACTGTATCTAGCTTTGCAAGATGCTGAATCTGCAACCGAAGCAAAATCAGAATTTCTTGCAAACATGAGCCATGAAATACGCACGCCGATTAATGCCATTACTGGGCTCACCTATCTTATGCAGCAACAGGATGCACCACCCCAGCAGAAGCGATACATCACCAAAGTTGAAACTGCCGCACATTCACTTCTCGGAATTATTAACGATATTCTCGATTTTTCAAAAATTGAAGCTGGAAAACTTGATCTGGAAAATATGACTTTTTACTTACATGACGTAATGGAAAAAGTATCAAC
The DNA here is from genome assembly GCF_009914765.1 of Halodesulfovibrio sp. MK-HDV. Lineage (NCBI taxonomy): Bacteria > Pseudomonadati > Thermodesulfobacteriota > Desulfovibrionia > Desulfovibrionales > Desulfovibrionaceae > Halodesulfovibrio > Halodesulfovibrio sp. MK-HDV. Next base: position 12,299 of record NZ_WYDS01000014.1, read on the forward strand.
AATCGTGGGGATAAAGGCTTCAGAGAAGGATCTCGATTTCATTATTAGTTACGAACCTGATGTTCCAATGACCTATAAAGGCGACCCTCTTCGTCTTGCTCAGATCATTACCAACTTAACGAATAATGCCATCAAATTTACCGAGAAAGGCGAAGTGGGTGTCTATGTCTCCCGTGAGAGACGGCATTTATTACGGTTTGAGGTGAGGGATACAGGTATTGGCCTGACAGAAGAAGAATCATCCAAGCTTTTTAAATCATTTTCGCAAGCAGATACAAGCACAACTCGTAAGTATGGCGGAACCGGACTTGGTCTTGCCATTTCTAAACAGCTTGTCCAAATGATGGGCGGCCGTATATGGGTTCAAAGCATTAAAGGAAAAGGGACATCATTCTTCTTTACTGTCACTCTTAAAGAATTTTCATCAAAAAATGACGAGCATATGCTCTTTACCAATAAAAGTGTTCTTATTGTTGACGATAGTCCTTCGTGGCAATCTTCACTTTCAAATTTACTTTCTGTTTACAATTTTGACGTTGAAGTAGTTGGCAGCGGTGAAGATGCTCTCAAGAAAGTAGAAGAAAAAGTTCCGTACGATCTTATTCTTATGGATTGGAATTTGCCGGGTTTGAATGGTGTTGAAACGACAAGAAAACTTAAAGAGATGCATCCAACATCAGTGCAACCAATCATTATGGTTTCTGCTTATGATGAGGAATATTACAAAGAAGAAGCAGAACAGCTGGGCATTGCAATATTTTTACATAAGCCCATAAACCCTTCTGAGCTCTACAACATCATTATTTCTTACTTTGGAACAGAGGTTAAAGAAGATTTAGACACCAAGGTGGAAAAAGTGAGTTTGCAGGAAGAGCTTACGACAAGAAAAGGGAGCTGGGTCTTGTTGGTCGAAGATAATGAGCTTAACCGGGACATTATTAAAGATATGCTCGCTCACTCCGGTATCTTGATCGATGAAGCTCATAATGGGCAGGATGCTGTAGACAAAGTTCAGCAACATCCCGACAAGTATGAGCTGATACTTATGGATATACAAATGCCTGTAATGGATGGATATACTGCTACTGTAAAAATACGAGAAGACAATAGCGATATTTCCATAATTGCTCTTACTGCAAACGCAATGGCAGCAGATATTGCGCGTTCAAAAGAAGCAGGCATGGATGCACATCTGAATAAGCCAATTAATGTGGAAGAATTTTTTACGACATTATTACGGTACCTATCTCCAAAGATTAGTTTGAATTCCAATACTCCGCTTCCTTCCGAAACTACAGACCAAGTGATGTTCAAGTTTACCGTAATCGATGCTGAAGCCGGCTTGAAATACATGAATGGCAACCTCGCCCTGTATTATAAGATATTACGTAACTTCCAATCAAATTATGAAGATGCACATAACTCTCTTAAACACCTGCTTACCGAAAACAAGAAAGAAGCAAAACTTTTATTGCATACTCTTAAAGGCCTCAGTGCAAGCATAGGGGCAAAAGATCTGCACACCATTACAAAACAACTTGAAACAAGTTTCGATAGTTCTCTTTTAGGAACTTTTGACCATGAGCTTGGAAAAGTACTGGATGACATAGCAAGTTGTCCTGAGCTTTCAAAACAAAAACAGCTAGACTCTAATTTGCCATTACTTGAAGGAAATACACGTAAAAATTTGTGGTCATCTCTTTTTCAGGCTATAAAAAGTAAAAGACCTAAGAATATTAAGGGAATTCTGGATAAGTTTTTGCCCTATTCTCTGCAAGAGGAGGATGCGCAAAAACTAGCTGAAGTCCGAGTACTTTTAGGTAAATTTAAATACAATGACGCGCTGAACCTTTTAGGAGAAAGTAATGAATAATGATTCGCCTCAACCAACGATACTTGTCGTAGACGATTCTGAGTCTAATATTGAGATGGTTCTTGCTATTCTGGACAATTATGATGTCATCCCTGCGACCTCAGGAAAAGATGCTTTGGATATGGTTGCGAGCGAACATATTGACCTTATCCTGTTGGACATTCTGATGCCGCAAATGAGTGGTTTCGAGGTTTGCGAAAAATTGAAAGTGTCTGAACAGACAAAAGATATTCCAGTGATCTTTCTTACAGCCCAAAAAGACGAAGATAGCATTGAATCTGCATACCTAACAGGTGGAGTCGATTACGTTACAAAACCCTTTAAACCAGTAGAATTACTCGCCAGGGTAAAAGTGCATCTTGATCTTCAAAATCTTATTCAAAAATTAGAATATCTGGCAACAAGAGACAGTTTGACAGGTATTTACAATCGCAGGAAATTTTTCAAATTAGCTGAAAAAATGTTTGCCACGTACGATGAGCATCTCTATGCCATAATGCTGGATATTGACTTCTTCAAGAAAGTTAACGATCAATATGGACATAACGCCGGGGATATTGTTCTGAAGCAAACGACAGATGTTATTTCTAGCTTATTACCTTCTTCTTCCATATTCGGGCGGATAGGCGGAGAAGAGTTTGCCGTAGTGTTAACAGCATCATCTGATGAACAGGTGATAGCGTTGTTGGACAACATTGTCTCAACGTATGCAAATACGAGTATGAAGGTTGATTCGATACACGAAATCCAATGCACGCTAAGTTGTGGAATGACTCAAAAAGTTGAGTCAATTAAGACAATTGACGATTTACTCAAAGAAGCCGATGCAGCTTTGTATGAAGCAAAGCAAACAGGAAGGAACAAAAGAGTAATACGTGCCGCAAGACGCTAACTACCTCTTTGAAAACATTGACTGCTACGCAACGCTTCACCACATACTTGCCTAACATTAATGTAGATACTGCATTATGAGGCATCCCTCTAAACTCATTGTGCGTTTTTAGTAATTCACAATGACAGCCCCCCTATTCAGGAAGCGAATTATGCGATTACCAATTTTTCAAGTTGATGCTTTCACAGATACCATTTTCGGTGGTAACCCTGCTGCCGTTTGCGAATTAACGCACTGGCTACCTGATAGTGTTATGCAAAAAATAGCGGAAGAGAATTGTGTAGCGGAGACAGCGTTTTTTCTTGCTGTAGATGATGGTTTCGAAATCCGGTGGTTCACTCCAGAATTTGAAATCGACTTATGCGGACATGCTACGCTTGCAACTGCACATGTCATTACACGCCACCTGCAACCCTCATTGAGCTCGGTGAAGTTTCATTCTAAAAGTGGAATACTTTCGGTTTCCGCAGACAGCGAGTTATTGACCTTAAATTTTCCTTCACGCAAGCCCGTGCCCTGCTCTATTCCTCAAATCATTATTGATGCAATTCAGACTGAACCAACAGAAGTTTTGAAGTCGCGAGATTATGTCCTTGTATTTGAAGATGAAGAAACGATTAAAAGCATAAAGCCAGACTTGGCGCTTCTTAATCAAATAGATATTGGGATGGGTGGCATTGCTGTCACAGCTAAAGGAAACACCGTCGATTTTGTGTCGCGTTTTTTTACGCCTCAAGCCAGTATTTCAGAAGATCCTGTCACGGGCTCTGCCCATTGTTCTCTGATTCCGTACTGGAGTGAAAAACTGCACAAAGAATCAATGGTCGCTTTGCAGCTATCATCACGAGTCGGAAAACTCTTTTGTAGAGATTTGGGCGAGCGAGTCCTAATTTCTGGCAAAGCAGCAACCTACCTCGAAGGGCATATCACAATCTAAATCTCCTTCTCGACCCAACACGCTGATCATTGCTTTGTTCGCCCGTACGCTCGTCGTTAGCGGAGTTTTACGGTATTCTAATACTTCTTGATACAAGCGAGTTAATCTTCAGATTTGGACGGACTCAGCTTGTTGTTAGTTTGTATTCTTTCCCGCTACTCTTTTGCCTTATTTAGGATAGCTGAATCCCATTCATAGCCTTTAAAGTTGACGCGGAAAAAAGTGGAGTAAAGGACTGGGCACAGTACAAGAGTTAGCCCGCTTGCTACTGTTAAACCGGAAACCATAAGTACTGCCATTGGGCGCCACATACCACCACCTGAGACTATCAACGGCACAAGCCCGACAATGGTTGTAATCGTAGTCATTATAATAGGACGCGACCGTTGTAATCCGGACAATACTAGAGCGTTTCTAATATCAACCCCACTTTTTTCGAGCACATCAATCCTATCAATAAGCATAATTGCATTGTTGACGATAATGCCCAGTAGGCTGATTAGTCCCAAAAGCGGCATGAAACCAAAAGGTTGCCCCGTTAGAAGCATTCCGGGAGCAACGCCTATCATCATAGGCGGCAAGGTCAGCAGAATAATTATGGGCTTACGAATTGAATTGAATTGGGTAACCAGCACAATGATGAGAAGTCCCATTGCCAGTGGCATGTTTGCCATCAATGCTGCCTGGGCCTTTCTGCTTTCTTCATCTTCACCGCCAACTTCCAGAGTATAGTTTAGCGGCCATTGATCTGATTCTACCAACTTATCGAGCTTTGGTTTAATTTCCTGTAAAGCATCAGACGCATACCTTCCGACCACATCAGCCATCACCGTCATAGTTCGGACTTCATCACGGCGTCGAACATTGGACGGTTGCCAGATAAAATGAGCGTTGGCGACTTGTGCTAAAGGCACACTTAGTTTTTCAGTATAAGAATAAACATTCATACCCGGAATTTTGTCTGCTTGATCTCGATAATCATCATCTGAGCGCAAAACAATAGGGATGACCGTGTCACCATCACGAAATTCAGAAACAGGCAATTCTGACATCTGCATTTGCATGGACATAGCTATATCTTGGCTACTAAGCCCAGCACGTCGCGCCCTATCCTGATTTACTTCGATAACGAATTCTTTAGTCCATTCTCCCCAATCATCCCAAACGACGGTTACGCCTGAAGTATTTTTTAAAATTTCCCCAATTTTTTCACGTAAATCGTAGAGTTCTTCTATGCTATCTCCAGCAACTCTCAGTTCAATTGAAGCACCTGCTGGTGGGCCAAGCATCATTTCCTTTAATCTGAAACGTGTATCTGGAAAATTTTCTATGATCTCATGTTCTGTCTTATCCATAAAACTTTCCAAATGATCAAAAGAATCGATATTAATGATCAACGTAGCCAGATTTTCGTTCTGTTGCTCAAGATCTAAAGGTAGATACCAACGTGGTCCACCTGTACCTACAAATGTCAGCACAGATTTAAATTCTTTCTGTTTCATTAAGAACTTTTCAAGCTTCTCATAACGTCTTTCTGTCGCCCTAATGTCAGTGCCATATGGTTGCCAAAAATCGATCATAAACTGCCCGCGCTCATTGGGAGGGAAGAATATGTTCGGCACTGATTTAAATCCTGTCAGGGCAGCACCAAATAGTCCGAAGACAATAGCAAGAGCGATAAACCTATTTTTCAATGCCAGCATCAATAGCTTGCGATAGGCATTATAGATTTTACTGGAAAAGGTTTCTACACTTGGCTGCGGCTTGAGCAGGTAAAAACACATCATTGGCACCATGGTCATCGATAGCAACCATGAGGCTGCAAGAGTCAACGTGATTACCACGAATAATGATACACAATATTCTCCGGCAGAACTTGGAGCTAGCGGGATTGGAAGGAATGCAAAAACAGTTGTGAGGCTGGCTGCTAAAAGAGGGAAAGAGAGCTCTTTCGCGGTACTTATAACCGCTTGTTTTCGATCCTGCCCTGCTCCCAATTTAACAAGTATGCTTTCGCTTACAACAACCCCGTTATCCACAAGAATCCCCAGAGCGATAATCATGGCTGCAATGGATATTCGCTCAAGCATTACATCAAATAAAGGCATGAAAATAAGGGCTGTCAGCATAGCCATTGGAACAAGCGTTCCGCAGATTAAACCTACACGTATGCCAGCAAAAAGAAGCATGACGAGAATAACGAAGACAAACGCCTGCGCCAGATTTATGAGAAAGTCGAAGATAGAAGTCTGAACATATTCAGGCGTGTAGATAGCCATTTCAAGGTCGAGGCCGGCGGGTAACTCTTCGTTAACATTTTCCACAAGTGTTGTAAGCTCTTTGCCGAGTTGGATAATGTTGTTTCCAACTTTCATGCTGACGGCAAGAAGAATGGCAGGTTTGCCATTGTATTGTACCATTGTGGTCGGTGGATCAACAAAACCGCGCTTAATATCGGTTAAATCTGAAAGCGCTACACTTTCCTTACCACCCGGAAAGCGCAGTGATAGTTGACGAATATCATCAACATCCAAAAATTCACCTGTTGAGCGAATGTTAATCCGTTCGGGATCATCATACACCTGCCCACTAGGTTTGATAATATTTTGAGATTGAATAACCGATGCCAACGCAAAAGGGCTAACTCCTAACTCGGCAAAGCGTGCATTTGAAAATTCGATGAAAATTCGTTCTTCTTGCTCACCCCATAATTCGACCTTGGAAACCTTTTGAAAGCGCAAAATTTTATTACGAATGATATCTATTTCATCTTTCATTTCACGATACGTATAGCCATCACTTGTAAGCGCAATAAGGAAACCGAACACATCTCCAAATTCATCGTTAACATAAGGAACAGAAGCTTCAGGGGGTAATAACGGGATAGTATCGTCGACTTTGTTCCTTAGCTTTTGCCAAGCAGGTGCTACGTCTCTGATACTTTCATAAATATTGACTTCGATGATGGAAAGGCCTGTAAAAGATTGTGACTCGACATAGTCAACCTCACCCATTTCGCGAATTTTTTCTTCAAGCTTATCGGTGACGAGCTCTTCGACTTTTTGCGGTGATGCACCTGGAAACTGTGTCGTGACAACAGCCGTACGAACAACAAAATCCGGATCTTCCTGTCGAGGGATAGTCGCAAGTGTAATAACACCGGCAACTGCAATAAGGATGAATATTGCAAGAGACGTTACGTTATTCCGGAGGCTCCATTCCGTAATACTCATAAGCGACTTCCTCTACTGTTCCTGAGGTCGTACTTTCTGACCTTCCTGGAGGCTGTGCACGCCTCTGACTACTATCAACTCTTGTGGCTTGAGCCCTTTTTGTACGATTAATCCACCTTCTCCCGGAAGACTAATTGTGACCTCGCGTTTATGAACAGCATTTTCAGTATCCACTATCCATACGTATCTCTTTCCATCAGCAAGCCCAAAAACTGCGGCGGCTGGAACCACTACCAATCTGTATTGTTCTGCCTGCTTGAAATTGAACGAGACCTCTCCAACCATACCGGAACGGATACGTTTATCTGTTGTTCCGATACTGATAGTCACAGGGAATGTTGATGTTTCGTTAGACCGAACGCCCACTTCTTTTACTGTCCCTTCCAGTTCCAAATCACGGAACACATCAAAGCGTATATCAACCGGCTGATTCAGCTTCACCATGGCAATCAGTCTGTCAGGAACCCCAACGTCCATTTCAAGCATACCACGTGAATTAAGAGTCGCCACAGGCTCGCCAATGGCAACGTTGGTGTGTACTTCAGCCGGAACAGAGCTAATTGTTCCAGCTTCCGGCACGAACAAACGGGTGTAAGAAAGGTTACGCTTCGCGATTGCAATTCGTTCATTTTGAGCAGCAGATTTTGCTTTCATGGAATCAAGGTAAGAGGCCGCCAAGTCAAATTCACTTTGGCTGATTACATCCATGTTAACGAGCTTTTCTTTACGGTCATAGTCAAGCTTCGCATTTCTTAGCTCTGCAAGAATGTCTTGAAGTGATGCTTTTGCTTCACGCATTTCTAAAAGATAATCAGTAGGATCAAGCTCTGCTACAAGAACTCCTGTTTTCACCTTTTGTCCTACATCTACAGGAAGTGAAATGATCATCCCACTGACCCGAAATGAAAGGATTGTTTCAAGAACGTCCTTTGCTGTCCCTGAAGTAGACCAGATCCGAGTTTTCAAAATGTCCGGCACGCGGTACACAATGACCTTTTTAGGAGGGGGTGGTTTTGCAACTTCTTCACCACAACCGACAAGGCCGGTTGTGGTTGCAATCAGTATCAGCAAAAACCATACGTCAGGACGCACGCGCATATTTCACCTTCAAGCTTGTTACGAATATCTGTTCCTCATATAGCAAAAATTCTATTCTTCAAAAAATAACAAAGTGCTAGGCTCGCAACAACTATATGTTCCTGTAGCCTTCATCACCTAAGTATATCCTTCAACACAGCAACAGCCCTGTCTAAAACAAAAGCCATCCTTTCCTGCTGACGTAGTGGAACGAATGTTTCTCGATATTCTCTTGCGTTAATATCCTCCGACAATCTAAGACATTACTTCAATAATACTTTGGACTTTTCCATGTCACCGCATATGATAACGACGAGTCTGTACTCATTTTTTTAATCAAACTGACATCTCAATTGAGGAATCCATGGATCCCATAATCTTATCTGTTACGTTTGTTTTAGGACTTTTGGCCAATCGCATGAAGTTGCCTGCACTTGTTGGGTTTCTAGTTGCTGGCTTTATTCTAAATGCGATGGGCTTCACGGTATCCGAGGATATTAAGGATATTGGCGATCTGGGTGTTACCCTTCTGCTGTTCACTATTGGACTTAAACTGAAAACCAAGCAGTTATTACGGCCAGAGATATGGGCTGCTGGTTCAATACATATGACATTAGCCGTGCTATTTTTTTGGCTTATTGTTCAGCTGTTTACATATACTGGTTTACATTTTTTTGTCGGGCTCAGTATTTCTACATCTCTTCTCATTGGTTTCGCTTTGAGCTTTTCAAGCACTGTTTTTGCCGTGAAAATTATGGAAGAAAGTGGATTAGCTAAATCCCTCAATGGCAGAATTGCTATCGGTGTCCTTATTATTCAGGATATTCTGGCTGTACTTTTTATTACTTTTTCTACGGGGAAAACACCTTCACTATGGGCACTTCTCATAATTGCCCTACTTCCCGCAGCGCGCTGGGTGTTCCGATATATTCTCGACCACACTGGTCACGGAGAATTACAAGTACTTTTCGGAATGTCGCTTGCCTTGGCAGCTGGCGCTGGTGCCTTTGAAATGGTGGGACTCAAGGCAGATCTTGGTGCGTTGATCATGGGAATGCTTCTCGCAACGCATCCACGGGCGTCTGAATTAGCAGACTCACTGCTTAGCCTCAAAGATTTTATGCTCCTTGGCTTCTTTCTCAGCATTGGGTTGGGTGGATTTCCCAATATGACAGCACTCGCTACAGCAGTGTTTTTCGTATTACTTATTCCTCTAAAAAGTATGCTTTTTTTCTTTTTATTTACGCGGTTCAACGTCAGTGCACGTTCTTCATTTATTGCCGCTATTAATCTTACAAGTTATAGTGAATTTGGTTTGATTGTTGGAGCCATCGGAGTTTCTTATGGTTGGATGGACAGCAAGTGGCTTGTGGTTATGGCTATTGCTCTATCATTATCCTTTATCGTGGCTTCTCCTTTAAACATGCAGGCCGAAGAGTTGTTTGAAAGATGGCGCAATTTTCTTAATCGATTTGATACAGAAATATCGCATCCAGACGAAGTACTTATCTCGTCTACGGCGAATTGGCAGATTCTCATTGTCGGTATGGGGCGTGTTGGTACCCAGACATACGATTTCTTACGCGAACGCTTTGGTGATATAATTTTGGGTGTGGATGCGGATCAGGAAACAATACAGCGGCATAAAGACGCAGGACGTGACGTTGTGCATGCCGACATATCAGATGGTGATTTTTGGCGAAGAATTGTGCCGTTACGGTGTGTCAAACTTGGGGTTCTTACAATTCCAAATCTTGACGCAAAGCTCTACGCTATGAACATGGCAAAAAAGGTTGGCTCAAATAGTAAACTTGTTGCCATAACAGAATATGACGACGAAATAGCACCGTTATTAGTTGGTGGTGCTGATTTTGCTTTTAATATCTATGATGGAGTGGGCATTGGTCTAGCTAGCGAAATCAGTAATTATCTCGATACGTCTAATTTAGTGATAGAGAAATAAGAATTACAAATTGCTTCTTAAAAGAAGCAATTTCACTAGGAACGCTACGTTCCCTTTGGAAACTGGGACACTGTGTATCCTACAGTAGGTGATGCTGGGGCTAGCTGTGCAAGCCTATCCAACATCGTTAGTGAAAGAGATTTTAAGGATTAGATCTTTCCGTGCTTGCTTCACAATTTTTGAAAACCTATTTTACCCATAAAAAAGTGGCTCTGTTTTAGCAGAGCCACTTTGATTTAGTATGGGGAAGTTGAAACGGTATTACTATGAAGACGTATTGGCGTGATGCCGCAAATCTTCTGTTACGGTTGCAATTTGTTCCGTAGTTTCACCGAGATTGACGATTACCTGCGTCGCTCCCTGAACTTCTTCACCAGAAGATGCAACAATACCTTCCATTTGTCCTAGGGCTGTGGACACCTGAGAGTATTCACTTGCCTGTCTATCAGCTGCTTCAGAAATCTGTAGCGAACGGTTGTAGGTCGTCTCTGCACCATCAGCGATTTGCTTAAAACGTTCTCCAGATTCTTCCGCAAGCTCAGCAGTCTGAGTAATGTCTTCAGCAATACCGTTCATGGATTGCGCGTTTACTTGCGTTGCCTGCTGGATGCCGGAAATTGTGCCGCCTACTTCTCTAGTTGCTTCCATTGTTTTTTCTGCAAGCTTACGTACTTCATCTGCCACAACAGCAAAGCCTCTACCTGCATCTCCTGCCCGCGCCGCTTCGATCGCTGCGTTAAGAGCAAGCAGGTTGGTCTGATCTGCAATATCTGAAATCACAACCATAACCTGATTAATGGATTCTGCCTGTCTATCAAGTTGGCTCATCTGCTCTTGAAGGGTATTGGCTTTTTTATGGACAGCCTTGATAGATGAAAGAGATTTTTCAATCATCTGGAAGCCTTCACGAACAGCCTCAAGCTCCATTTTTCCTTGCGACATAGCCTGATTGGCAAGCTCTTTAATAAGAATTGCGGCCTGATGCAGATTTTCCATCGCATGATCAACTTCGTTCATCTGATTTTGCTGGTCATAAGACTTTTCACCCACAACATCCATATGTCCCATAAGGGTTCCCATCATAGTCTTGCTTTGCAAAGCTGCCTGTTCAAGCATCTGAGCTGTTCGCAAAATTTCATCATATGATGTTTGAAGATCGTGTCTGTTCTTTTCAGCATCTTTTTGAGCCAAGGCTGCTGCCTGAGCTTTTTCTTTGGCCTCTGAGCTAGCTTTTTGTAGGTCATTATGGCCTGTAACAAGCTCTTTAGACATAGCATTCATGGCTAAGGCAAGTTCAGACAATTCATCTGAACCATCAGTCGGGATGTGCAGGTCAAGCTTGCCATTTGCAATATATTTCGCACCATCCGTAACAGTTGCCAACGGATGTAGAATACTACGGATGATAAAGAGACAAAGAAACATGATCCCGAACAGGAAAATACCAAATAGTGTCGCGGCAAGAATGATTCTAGGACGCACAAGACTCATAAGAGTTGTTTTAAATACGGCCTGATTCTCTCGGATATTTGACATGTAGATACCGGTACCGATCCAGATATCTGTTCCTGAAATGAATTGAGCAGAGCCAATTTTAGGCTGCAGTCCTTCACCGGGTTTTTTCCACTGAAATTCAGTAATCCCACCACCCGCTTTGGCAATTTGAAATAGTTCTTGAATAATGTATGTGCCATTAGGGCCTTTTAATTGATCAAGATTTTTCCCAATAAGAGACGGGTTTGCCCCATGAGCAAAACAAGTGGTGCCTTTGTACGCGTAGAAATAACCAGATTTATCTTTTTCGAAACGAATCTGTGTAAATGCTTTTTGAATTATCTTTTGCTGTTCAACCGGGTCAGTAACTTGATCCAAGGAAGCTGAAAGAGCACTAGCAAGAATTGTTGTTGCAGCAGTTATTTTCTCTTTTTCTTGAAGAGTCATTCGCTTGTTAACTTCGATCGAACTCGTATCCATGAGTGCGTTGGCAGATTGCCAGTATTCGAAAAGTAATCCCCCCAGAGATAATAGGAGTAAGGCAAAAAGTATCTGAATTCTGGTAGCAATTTTAAATTTTCGCAACATAGTAAATTCACTTGTATGGTTTGTTTAAAAATCATTATTCTAGATAGTTGATGCTTTTCTGCACCAACACAAAGTCACCAAGGCAAGCCACAAGGTAATACTGTTAATTGCGAGACTCACGGTAGGTGAAAAAATACACCATCATGATAGGCGCAGGCGTAGCGTCCTCTCTGTGAAGATAGGACTAGCAGGATATCTGCATGAAAAATTAAGTGTGGAGTCAAATAGGATAACTAGTCATAGCTATATTCCATCCAATCACGACATAGTCCCTGCATTTTGTATTTCAGCGACTGCGTGTAATTCCCCTAAATTTAAGCTATGTTTTTTGAAGAATATTTATTGAAAACGACAATCAATGTCAACGGTTGTGATGACATCTTTACTTTCAAATCATAATTTATTTTAGATTCTTATGCTTTCACTGTGCGTTAACACTGCCCTATTGCAATGTTGCGGCGTCAAAGCTGCAAATGCATGTCAAAATAAATTAGCCAGATCTCTAACAGCTAAAAGTTTAGCTCTCCCTTCAGCCATGAGATAAAAAAAGTTCAGTCTACTATCCTGTTCTGGATTCACAACAGATAAGACAACATAGTCCACACCTGTGTTCACAAATCCAAAAGGCGCAACGAGCATCCCCTGCCGTATGTCATCAATCACTAAAGGTTCAGGTCCAACAGCAATACCTAATCCTGCTACAGCAGCCTGTAGACTAAAGTAAAAGTGATCATACAACTGCTCTGAAGAGATATCGGACGTTATCGAAGTTAGTTTAATCCAATCTCTCCAAGCCTCTGGTCGGGTGCGAGTGTGGAGGAGTTTTTTCGGCAGGTTTTTATTTTTGTGCCAGTACTCTGGACTACAAACTAGTCCAATTCGTTCCGTACCCAGTGATGTTGCCGAATAGGAAGCAGGCCATACAAAGTCAGATCTACGGATTGCCATATCCAAGTTAGCAGAAAGAATATCTACAGGGCCGCCTGCTGTCGAAAGATGAATATCCATCTCTGGATGCCGTTCGTAGAATTCTCCTAATCTTGGCATTAACCAGCGCATGGTAAGAGAAGGCTCGCATGATACTGCAAGGCTCGGAGTCTCTTTTTTTGTTCTCACCTTACTACACGCTGACTCGAGTCTGAACATTATGTCTGATAGTTCTTCGGCGAATGACTGCCCTTCTTTTGTAAGCACTAGTTGACGATTCTGCCTGTGAAAAAGCGGTAGCCCAAAATGCTGCTCCAGCTTCTTTACAGCTTTACTTACTGCACCGTGAGTCACATGCATTTCTGCTGCTGCTTTGGTAAAGCTTTCGTGTTTTGCGGCAATGCAAAATGTCATTAAAACTCCCAAAGGAGGAAGGGAATGCATTACAATCTCCTGTGAATAAAATTCATACGTACCTATACAATTTTTCGTTATTTTTCTTTGAAATACAAGTGTAAAGAAGGTTTTAATGAATAACTATATGGAATGGAAGTATCATGAATGTATGGGGAAGTGAAATAGCAGTTGTCGTTGCAATCATTGTTCTGGCTGTAATTAGTCCGGGCCCGGATTTCGCTATAATAGTCCGTAACGGATTACTTTACGGCCGCAAAAATGGTCTTTTTACGGCTCTTGGAATTGCCTCTGGCATATCGGTTCATATATCATACACGCTTTTAGGGCTTGGTTACGCCGTTGCAAAGTCTGCATGGCTGCTGGAAGCTGCCAAGTATTTAGGAGCAGCCTATCTCGTTTATTTAGGCTGTATGTCGATTTATAGCAGTTTTAAAAATGGCTCAGCGAAGCTATCGCTTGAAAATGCAGATAGTTGCCTTTCGAAAAATACAAGCTATGGCAATTTCGCTGCATACAAAAATGGTTTCCTTTGCAATGCGCTTAATCCTAAAACCGCCATGTTTTTCTTAGCGCTATTTACACAAGTAATCTCTCCCTCTACCCCCAAAAGTGTTCAAATAGGCATTGGCATATTCATTTCAGGTATCCATTTACTTTGGTTTTCTCTTGTTGTCCTCTTACTCACAAATTCAAAATCTTCAAAATTTGTGGCAAAGAGTAAAGCTTGGATAGAAAGAGGTGTTGGGGGAAGTCTTATCGGTTTAGGGACTAAAGTTGTGTGTGACATTTAGTCGCAACGTAAAAGGAGCCATCATGCCTATCAAACCTATTTGCTTTAAAGACAAGTTGACGCTGTTTTCCGAATATTGGTCGCCACGTGTTATCGCAGAAATGAACAATTACCAGTTTAAGTTAGCTAAATTCAGTGGAGAATTTGTGTGGCACGATCACAAAGATACAGACGAAGTCTTCATTGTTCTCGAAGGAAAAATGAGCATTTTATTTCGGGAGGATAAAGTAGAGCTATCAGCAGGCGAAATGTTTGTCGTTCCTAAGGGGGTAGAACACAAACCCGAGGCATCGGACGAATGTCACGTAATGCTTATTGAACCAAAGGGCGTAATCAATACTGGCGAAAGCAGCAGTGAATTAACAGCTGAAAACAATGTTTGGATATAGCAAAAATCTATTCAGAAGATGATCTTATTTATGGCTGTTGCTAACTGCTTCTATTTAGAATGAAAAAACGTTTTATACATGCAGGCTTAGTAGTTTTAGTTTGGGCTGTTTTCCCTTCTAGGCTTTTTGCATTTATCAGTGCTCTTTCCCGATTATCCGACTGGTGCTCATGCCAGTGCCTTGTTACTTTCTATACAGTTTTGTTGGATCAGCTAATGCTGCTTATCTTAATCTATACGAATAACTCACTGTACATTTTTAAAAAGATACCTACCGCAGTAACATCTTAAGATATTGAAAAAAATCGCTGTGAGAGGACTGGTATTTACAGCGAAATAATCAGTTAATGGAGGATAGGTGCGGATGATTGTGCGATTAGAAAGAATCTCTTTAGCGAAGAAAAAGTGGTGCAACGCGAATCGCACGTGGGAAGATAAGAGGTGAGGCTTCTAGGCTTATTCGTTGTGTGCACGCAATGCCTTCTCGAGATTATCCATTGATATGATTTCAATTGTCTTGGACGTGGAGAGCACTTTTTTGCTTTGTAGGTCTTTCAGGATGCGGTTTATACTTCTCACGCTCGTTCCAAGGTAGTTTGCAATTCCATCTTTTGAGATATCAAATTTTTTGGGCTCATTTTGAATGGAAGCCATTTTAAGGAGCTTCAAAACGGAATATTCCATGGGATAGGAAAGGCGGATAGCAGATCTTTTAGTAAGCATTTGAAGTCGTTTGGAGATTATTCGGTTAATTAATTGTGTGAACTCGTGGTCGTCTTTAAGCCAGCATCTATAGGCATATTGCGAGATTTTCGCGACTCTGCTTTCAGTCATTGCAGTCACAGAACAGGTGGCAAGGTCTTCAGTCAGGGCTTCGACTTCGCCGATTAGTTCTCCTGGGCCTATAATAGCTACGAGATATTCAGTGCCCTTAGTTGTGTTTAGATGAATTTTCATGCTGCCATGAAGAACAATGAATACACTTTCAAGTAATTCCTCCTGATTAATGATCAATGTTCCTGAGGGTACCGTTGTCTCGGTTATTTGAGCCATAGTTTGCTGACTTCGGCGTGCGTACGCATCGAGAAGTTCTTTAGCGAGTTGGTTGTAACTTGATTTCATATCATTACTTTGTGGGACAAATGTCCTGTTACCTTAATTCTTTTTTATATATTGCTCTTGCTGAATTGCTTGCCTTGCAAAAAGAATCAGTGGTGGATGTCATATTCTTTTCAGGTGCACCATGGACTCGTAGATGGATATCATGCGGGCCTTTTTTTCAATACTTTTCAGGAAGTGCTTAACAGGCCGGAATCGTATCTTACTATTGAGTAATGTTGATAAATTATTACCAGTTTTGCTGTCTGATCAATAAAGGGATTAAATATGGTGCTGAGTGAAAATATGGATGCAGTGTGTTGCTTGCTGGATTTCTTGCGCAGGACAGAAGCCTTAAAAAGCACACTACGGTCAGCCTGGACGCAGTCGGGAAGGCAGGAAAGTACAGCTGAACATAGTTGGCGATTATGTCTTTTTGCAATGCTTGTAAGTCGAGAATATCCGGAGCTGGACGCATTGAAGATATTGCATCTTTGTATTGTTCACGACATGGGAGAAACGATTCATGGCGATATCCCCGCACCGGAACAAACAGGTTCTAAGGATGAACAAGAGCGGAACGACATGGTTGATCTATTGCGCCCGCTTCCTGAGGACATGCAGAAAGAGATAATGGATTTATGGGAAGAGTACGAATCTGCTAAAACTCCTGAAGCACGATTAGTCAAGGCATTGGACAAGCTTGAAACTATTTTGCAACATGCGCAGGGCGCTAATCCTCCTGATTTTGATTATGCATTTAATCTTAATTATGGAACGCAGTATACTGAGGTGGACAGTTTGGTCAAAGAGCTGAGAGCTGCTGTGGATCTTGAGATGGAATCTTGTATACTTTTTCGAAGAACTCATCTTTAAACAATCTCCCATACAACACTACGCTTTTTATTGATCAATATATAATACTCGTTTAATCACCTGCACCTCCTATGAATGCACGTAAAGACCGTGTGTTATGGCGCCGTCTTCAGACTGCTGACAAGCCTTAGCTTCTTTTTGAGACTGAGGTGTGCTTTTGGCGTTTAGAAAATTATGCAGCAACTTTTAATACGTTAAATCTTAATCGTAAGTTGTAACCCTCCTCTAACCTATTCTTTCCTCTAGAGCTTTTTATCAATACGAGTACGAATAAAAGAAGCTGAAATCATACGATTTCAGCTTTTTTGTGTTCATAAGTGTTCTTCGTAAAAAATACGTAACACAAATCATTATGCAGGCTTATTTAATATGTCCGCAATCTTTTATCTGGTACGTACTGCGAAATAACGGCGATGAGATAAGAAAATCCGCAGAAGAAAGGTTACTTGCTGTAGGGATATTGTAGAGAACAGCTAAACGAAGCAGCGCCTTAACGTCTACATCATGTGGCTGAGGCTCCATAGGGTCCCAAAAGAAGATAAGTACTTCAATTTTCCCTTCCGCGATTAATCCCCCTATCTGCTGGTCACCACCTAGTGGGCCGGATTTCATTTTATGTAGTCCGGTATACATTTCCATTCCGGCTGCAGAGGTTTTCTCTTGCAACAGATTTTCAACAAGGCTTCCAGTAGTGCCGGTAGCAAACAAGTTGTGATGGATTAATGTATCGAAGTTGCAATCAACAAACTCTAACATCGTTTTTTTGCAGTTATCGTGAGCGACAATGGCTATATTCTTAGTAAGTTCCATGAGTCCTCAATCCTATTTTTTGTATGATAGCAGAAGCAAATATCTTTTACAGCACGGTAGCACGGGTTGTTTTCGACAACAATACAATATGTATGGAATGTTACGGGAGCGTTAACACGAGAAAGAGAATACGTGAAGCGAGACATTGAATGAAACAGCGTTGGCTGTACAATTAAATGAGGACGCAAAGTCGAATTACAAAACTGCTCTGTCAGGTACAAAAGACTCTTCTTACTTCCTTTGTCTACTATGTATTCGCAAGATTACCAGCGTGGCTTCTTCTACTATTCGATGAACCGTTTTATTAAGAAAGGTATATTTTATCCTTACTCTGGTGGTTGCAAAACGATCACTCTTTCCATAACCCCTTTAAATCATTTTCTGAGCTTTGTTAGAGTTCGACTTATTTGATACTTCGCCTGCACATAATGCATTATCAAGGAATAGTTTTTATCTTCTCAGTCAGATAAGCTTCTTCTTATTTAAGAAAATTTTACTAACTAGTTGTTAAGGGCGATCCTTGGAGGATGCATGGAGCAACAATCATCATTGCGCGATTCCGTCTTAACAATAGCCGGTATCCTCTTGATTTTGTTTGCCGCACGATCAGCTCAAGCTATTGTCATTCCCCTTCTGCTCTCAATTTTCATTTCTGTTGTAATAACAGTGCCCATAAGTTGGCTGAAACGTTGGGGAGTATCTACTCCTTTGGCCGTGGGAATTGTTATTATTGCAACGTTGTTCCTTGAGATGGGAGCGGGTTTATTACTTGGCAAGTCCGTTTCTCAATTTAGTCAGGCAATGCCTGAATATCAGGCACGATTAGCTGGCATTATGGACAGCGTAAATGGCTGGATGAGTAGGCACGACATTGACTGGTCAGACTCTGGACTATCGAAAACGTTAAATCCAGGAGTTGTTCTAAGGTATGCCAACTCATTTATGGCTGGGCTTGGAAGCGCACTGAGCAATATTTTGCTTATTATGTTTACAGTACTTTTTATGCTAGTCGAGATTCGTAACTTGCCATTAAAACTTCAGGCTCTTGATGACTTGAATGGTGGAGCCTTGCTCGAAAAATGCACTTCTATCCTCGAAAGCACCAAGCAATACATTTCGATCAAAACTCTTACCAGTATCGTGACAGGTGTTCTTGTTACTGTCGGCTTAACTGCGATTGGGCTTGATTTTGCTCCGTTATGGGGATTTTTCGCTTTCGCACTTAATTTTATTCCGAACATCGGCTCAGTGCTTGCGGCAGCACCGGCAGTTCTTCTGTCATTTTTGCAATTTGGATCGACGGAAACATTTATTGTGATTGGTATCTATTTATTCGTAAATATTGCAGTCGGCACTGTACTTGAGCCGGCTGTCATGGGGCATAAAGTTGGGTTATCAACGCTGGCAGTATTTTTGTCTTTAATTTTTTGGGGATGGTTACTTGGACCCGCGGGAATGTTGTTGTCGGTTCCATTAACCATGGTGATAAAATACGCAGCGGCTACGAATAACCAAACCTTGTGGCTGGCAATCTTGCTTGGTCCAGCCCCACAACCGTCTATGGATGATGAGGATTAATTTACCTTTTCAGATTTCTTTTAAAAGGATGGATTAAAATGACACACGATGATTTACGAAAAGAAGTTGAAGAGTTACGGGAACAACTACTAAAGCTTAAACACAATAAAATGGGTCACCATAGTCAAACTGTTAAGTCTATAAAAAGAGCTACAGCGAACTCTACCTCTAAATTGAAAAATGTTTTGAAAGAGAAAGGTATTCCACAGCGTTTTACTGACAAGGATTTGCGTAAAGGCTTGGTGGTACCAGTAGCTATTGCCGGTACGTTTGTTCTTGGCGTTCTCGTAGGTCGCTCATTACCAAAATAGGACATAAACATGACTGATCCAATTAACAAAATACAAATTCTCATCCGTTCCGAAATTGCCCTGCTTCGTCTTCAGACTAAGCGTATGGCAACACAGACCGGCTTTAGGATTGTAGCGTTAATTTTTGCCATATTAGCTTTAGCCATGCTCACATTTGCTGGTTATCAAGCATTAGTTGAGCCGTTCGGGCCTGTCATGGCAGCTCTGTTTGTCGCGCTAATTGATGGAATGCTAGCGTTAATCCTTCTATTCGTATCTCAGCATGTAGGAAACTACACCGAACAAGAACGAGTGCTAAAAGAAGTTCGTGAAATGGCATATGGCGAGCTCAATGCCGACTTTGAAGAACTCAAAGTCGGAGTGGATCAAGTCTCAGAAGATGTGAAACGGATTCACGATAACATTACAACTATTGTAAGCGGAACAAGTGAATTAGTAAGCTTTGTCACACCTGTGTTGAGCCTTCTCGTGGCGACAATTAAAGCGAACAAGGAAAAAGACGAGCGATAAGGGCGAGGCTTTTTTCTTAGAGAGTAATCGGCTAGAAATGTAATGGATACTTTTACTTAAAAAAGAAGCGTTACCGATTCATCGGTAACGCTTCTTTTTTTGTTCTATCCGAACAATTTCCAGCTAAGTAAATGCTGCCCTCGAAGATAATGTCGATAGTAGCCGACCAAGTTGCTACTCAAAAATAAGAGTTCCATAATAACTGCCACTGGGGATGACGCTAGATAGTTATGTGGTATCCAAAAAAGAGTACCAATAATCATTAATATGCGTAGGCGTTTGTCGTTTTTTGAAAACGCCCCAGCTGTGTGGAAAGCTGTTCCTGACAAACTGAGAAGCTCAACACGCCCTCATACGAAAATGCAGTTACGGTTATGGCTAACCCTATAAACACCCACATGGCCTTGCTTGAGGTTGTGAATATGCTTGTTAAATAACGAAGCGTGGCCACAAGCATTAATAACCCTGCAGTCTGATGCCCGAGTAAAAAAAAGTGCGTCGAAATCAATATGCCGGATACGAATAGGCATTGAACAATTCGTTTTCTATCCTTGAATTGAAAAGACAAGATGTCGAAAATGATGGCAATACCGACAAGCACCTGTGAAGCGAGATAAAAAGACACTGGAAATAGTTCTCCTGACGCAGAAAAGAAATTGAGTAAGACAAGACCTACTTCCGTAACTGCCTTTAATATAAGCAGCCCAACTGCACAACATGCCTAGAGTTGCCCCTATTGCAACATTTTGCTGTCTAGCACCCCACGAGCCCCAGAGTCAATTTCAATTTTTCCAGTTCACTCCCCCAAAAAATGAAACAATTTTGTTCGTAATTATCTGTTACAAGAGAAGTAAAAGCATTACAGTTTCATAATTGGTTTAGGTAGAATTTCGGTTCTGTTACGCTAGTTCGCAGAGATGTCGGCGTTCTCTCACTAGGTTAGACCGCAGCGTCAGGTTTTCATAACCATAATGATAAAAGAGGAAACTACACGGCTTGTTATGATCGCATCATTACAAGCGATAAAGATAGCGTAGTTCACAAACTCCGTGGCCTGTATTACCAAGCGCGGATTCCTGTCGTGCAAAGCCAAGGGTCTCATATAAGGATGTCGCCTCACGCAACTCGGGGGTAGTTTCAAGGTAGCAGGCTTTATAGCCAGACTGACGAGCGAAATCTAATGCCTTCAGTACCATACGGCGCCCCAATCCAGTTCCCCGACATTCGGGCATGAAGTACATCTTTTGTAATTCACATAGTCCATCGTTGCTGCCTTGAAGTGGAGCAACCCCACCGCCACCAACTACCTTCCCATCTTTTACAACAACCCAGTAGCGGGTTCCAGTTGTCGCATATGCTTCACTCATGCTTTCTACCATGGGATCGCCCACAGCATATCCATCTTTTGCACGTAGCCCAAACTCATCGGAAACCTTTCGGATCACAGCTGCCACAGCAGAATTATCTTCTTTTGTGATTGGGCGAATAATAAAATCTTTCTGTAGACGATTGTAGCGTAATGCCTTGGCATACGTTTTTAATCCTTCAGCAACGACCTCTTGCTCTTGAGGACTTAACAACTCAAGTGCACCACCAACAAGCTCGTCAGCTTCAATATGAACTTGCTGAACACGCTTGCGTCCTGAAGTTGTAATGGAAACATCCTTCGCCCGTCTGTCTTCTTTGTTTTCCGTAAATTCTACAAACTGCTCTTTACCCAATGAGGCGAGAGCTCGACTTGCATTCGACTTATCTATTAAGAGCATGTCTGCAATATTTTGAACGGACAACGTCTTGTGTGTTGATAGCTCTATAAGTGCATGAGCCTCAGGCACCGTTAAGCCTTGTTGGTCAGCCCTGTTTGCGACAAGCTTCCACTCCCGAGCAAGGTTACGTGAATGTTTTCGAATCGTATGAACTTGATTTTCTTTCATTTTTATTCTCGCTTGGTTCTAATTAGTTGCGATGTACAACTAATTAGAACCAAGTTGTTAATCTGTCAATGCTGAGTGGCGAAAGATCCCTTTGAGGGAACTAACTAGAGTCTTTAAACATGGATTACTGTAACGACTGCAATGATGAATGAAAGCGGCGAATATAATGATTCACCGCTTTATCGCGATCTACGATTCTTTACTGCGTAAGATCTAGAAATGTTAATCGATACCCTTACAATAAATTATTCGATAGAATCGTAGTGTTGGGATATTAGCTAATGCTTATTGATTAATCTTATAGATCATTTTCAGCAGTATACATCCATAGAAGCACGTGGTTATGAATGAAGAAACTTCGGTGCGTTCTTTTGCCGTATTCTTATGAGGTATTAATTGCTTCCTACTTTGGTTATTATTGTCTACCGTTACATTTCTATGTAACAACCTAGTATTAGCTTTTTTGTCTCTAAAGGAGAGGTGGATGCATAAGGTTCTATTATCAATAATCATATTTATATTATGCATCAGTGCACTTACTCCTGTTCGGTCTATTGCAGCTGAAAAAAACACCGCAACAGTCCTTGTTCTCAACTCATACCACATGGGTTATTTATGGGGTGAGTCCGTTCTACAGGGAATACGAGATGAACTGGAACAGGCAGACCTGCCCATAAAGGTTCATTATGAATTCATGGATACAAAGCAACATAGTCCCACGAAAGTTTTTCCTCTTCTTTATGAGCTATATTCAACTAAATACAAAAATACCAAGTTCGATGCCATCATCGCTTCAGATAACAACGCACTAGATTTTCTCGTTCGTTATCGGGATCAACTCTTCCCCAATGCCCCCGTGGTGTTTTGTGGTGTTACCCGCTTCTCTCCAAAGTTACTGCAAGGTAAGTCTGGGTTTACAGGTGTAGCAGAAGAAGTCGACTTTAAAGAAACAATAGAGCTCGCCCTTACCCTATTTCCTAGAACAAAAAACATCACGTTAGTCAGTGGTGGAGTAACTACATCCAGTAAAAACAACCTTGAACAGGCAAAGGAACTTGTCCCTTTGTTTGCCAACAGAGTGTCTTTTACTGAGCTTACCAAGCTCAATCCTGTGCCGCTTCAGGAGAAGCTTGCAGCGCTTCCTGCGGATACCGTTATTCTTTACCTTTCCTATTACCGTACTCCCGACGGAACAGTGCTGAGTGTTCAGGAAAGTACATCACTGATTGCAGCAGCAAGTAACCTTCCCGTATTTTCTCCATGGCTATACACTTTAGGTAATGGAGTTCTGGGGGGCAAAATGCTCAGCGGGATTCAGCAGGGAGAAACTGCCGCGCTACTTGCTCTGGATATCCTAAAAGGAATTCCGGTTGCTGACCTTCCGGTTATCCGTAGGCCGCAAAACGAATTCATTTTTGACTACAGGCAGTTAAAAAAGTTTAAAATACCGCAAGATATTCTACCTAATCGTTCAGAAATTCTTTTTGAGCCGCAAACTCTTTTCTATAAATACAAAACCCTCATTCTCATCGCCATAGCTTGTTTTGTCTGGCTGTCCCTCACAATTCTTGTTTTGCTGCGTATGCTCAGAGAAAAAAATGAGACAACAAAGCTGCTCAAACGGGAAGAAGAGCGCCTTGAGTCTCTTCTTGAATTGAACGGACAAGAAAAGAGTTCTTCTGATGAACTGATTCTCTTCAGTGTTGATAAAGTCCGTAAACTACTCAACGCGAACACTGCTGTTTATCTGACAATAACTTCAAATAAAAAAAGTTGATCGTTACTGCATCAGCAATGAACTGAATACATCTTGGCACTCCCTCCCTAATCAGTTGGGGATTGAAGATCTTATTTCTCCGTGGGAAGAGCTTATTCAGCAGAAAAGCACATCACGACTCCGCGCAGAAAATGCTAGAACGCCGGTTGTATGGCCGTTAGGTATGAACAAATTTAAAAACAGCATCGCCCTACCCATTTGGGAGCGAGAGCAATTGCGAGCGCTTATTGTGCTGGGTGATGACGTGGTCACTTTTTCGAAATCAGATGAGCGCCAGCTTACCCTTATGATGCAAGGTGTTACCAACTTTATTCAGAAGCGCCGTGCAAAAGAAAGAGAAGCCCAACTTGCATCTGAGCTCCGTCAATCGCAAAAAATGGAAGCACTTGGTACTGTTGCAGGCGGGATCGCTCATGATTTTAATAATATTATCGGAGCCATCAGTTCGTGTTGCGAACTGGCTTTGGATGATGTTGCCAAAGAGAATCCGGCGCATGAAGATATCAAACAGGCTCTTAAAGCTGCTTACAGAGGAAAACAGATTATTGGTCAAATCCGTAGGTTTAGTAGCCGCTCGGAAGTTGCGACTGAAATGATTTCTCTGCCAAACCTAGCTGAAGAATGCATTCAGCTTTTGCAGACTCTCCTTCCTTCGACAATTGAAATCAAATTTTCATCGAAAACACCGCATGGCGGAATGCTCCTAGCTGATGCTGGTGAGCTGCATCAGGTAATCATGAATCTTTGCTTGAATGCAGATCATGCCATGTTTGGCATGCAGGGCGTTCTCACCATTGATGTCGAAGAGGTTGATGTAACCGCAGATAGCTTTGACCTTCCCCGCGGGTTGTCTTCAGGCCGCTTTTTACGCCTGTCCGTATCAGACACCGGCACGGGAATAGACAACGAGTTTCTCCCTCGTATTTTTGATCCGTTTTTTACTACAAAAAAAGAGAAAGGCGGCACAGGGCTTGGACTTTCAACTGTCCATGGCATCAGTAAGAAGTATGGCGGTGCAGTTACTGTAGAAAGTGAGCCAGATAAGGGAACCACGTTCCGAGTCTTTTTACCGGAGGTTGTAACAGATTACTGTGCGTGGGCACCTGAGCCGGAGAAATCCTCTACTCACGGGACAGAGCACCTCCTAGTTGTGGATGATGACAAAGAAATGCTTTATTCTGTACACAAGTTCCTTGAGCGCCAAGGGTATACTGTGACGATGCTTCAAAGCAGTGCCGAAGCTCTAGAATGTATCCGAAAGAATCCGAATGAATTTGATCTACTTCTTGCAGATCAAATTATGCCGGAACTTACTGGACTTGAACTTGCAAGTGCAATCTCCGACATTGCACCGGATTTACGTGTTATCATTTATAGTGGTTTTGAGGGTAGCAATGCAGAATTGTTTATGCGTCAATCTGCGGAGATTGGCATCTCCGCATTCCTTGCAAAACCATTCAGAAATGCTGATCTCGGAAATACAATCCGTAACGTACTAGATTCTCAACAGGATAGTGTGGCATGGCTTTAGTTCTAATTATTGATGACGATCCCTCTATTAGCTACACCCTTTCAAGAGCAGCACAACGTCAGGGGCATACTGTAACCTTTGCCCGCACACTCAGAGAAGGAGAGCGAAAATCCACAGAGCAGGAATTTGCGCTGGTATTTCTTGATGTCTGCCTTCCAGACGGTGATGGCCTCACCCTGCTGCCTAAGCTGAAAGCTCAAGAACCTTCACCAGAAGTTATCATCATTACCGGAGCCGGTGAGCCGGAAGATGCTGCAACTGCCATTGCCAACGGGGCTTGGGAATATATTCAGAAAAGCGACTCTATTCATCAAATTGCAGTGACTTTAGAAAGAGCGTTACGTTATCGAGAAAAAAGACTATTTGCGCCTCAAACCTCTTCCCTTCCCTTGCAGCGCGAAAATATTGTTGGAGACAGCCCTGCTTTGCGCCGTGCTCTCGGTACTGTGGAACAGTATGCTGCAAGTGACGTTAATGTGCTCATAACCGGTGAGACAGGTGTCGGCAAAGAGATGTTTGCTCGTGCTATTCACGAAAACAGTAATCGCCGCCATCAACCTTTTATCGTGGTAGATTGCGCCGCCCTTCCAGATACTCTGGCAGAAGGGATTTTGTACGGTTATACAAAAGGTGCCTTCACAGGAGCAGCTAAAGAAAGCAGCGGCCTTATCATGCAGGCAGACGGTGGTACTTTATTTCTGGACGAGATAGGGGAACTTTCTCTGGACGTACAAAAGAAGTTCTTACGACTCCTTCAGGAGCATACTGTCAGACCAATTGGTGGCACACGAGAGCTTCATAGCCATTTCAGACTACTTGCCGCCACCAACCGTGACCTTGAAGTAATGGTCGAAGAAGGTACTTTTAGAAGTGATCTGCTTTTCCGGGTAAAAGCATTACACTTACCACTTCCCTCCCTTATGGAACGCAAAGAGGACATTCGTCTACTCGTAGAGAAATTCATTACTGTCCTCTGTCGTCAATATAGTATCCCACCTAAAAAGGTAGATCCCGAACTACTTGAGGTACTAGAGTCTTACAATTGGCCGGGGAATGTCAGAGAGTTACGGCATGCTATCGATCATGCAGTTTCTGCTGCGCGTCATGAACCGTTACTCTTCTCACAGCATATTCCTCAAATGATCCGAATTTCAGTCGCTAAACAACGAGTTAGCCAATCCCCGGCACGCCTTGCCCCATTGCCGGATAAAAAAGAAGATCTGCCACCGTTAAATGAATTTCGTGCTGAAGCATATAGCAGACTAGAGGAACAGTATCTTCGTGACCTTATGCTTCTGACTGAAGGGGTTATAAAAGAAGCTTGTACTATTTCAGGATTATCTCGCTCAAGACTGTATGCCCTGCTTAAAGAACGTGGGGTCTTGCAAAACAAGACTTCAGAGGATGGTTAATCCGCCCCGACAGCTTCATTCGTTACAACAGTCTGTTTTTTCACGATAAATAAGTAAAAAGAAAGTGTCCTATTTTTTAGGACACTTTTTTCTTATGCACAGTTTGACCTTCGAAACATTGCTCTAGTGACTACAAAACAACTTTTACTCTGTTGGTTGTTTAATCATTTTAGCGTGTAAGGACGCTATTTCCATCCTGAAAAACAAGACCTTTCGTGTCTTTGCCCTTCTTACAAAGCTTACTGCAAAAAACATAACGCACCGGTTTAAAAGCTTAAAAATAGAAAAAAAGAGAGTGGCACGCATTCTGCTTTTAAGAGAGTGCAGCAAGATTGGAAAGGGCAGAACACACTGCGTGTCGATAATGCTTTCCGTGTTCTGCCTCTTTTCTACAACACTATTTTTAAGGAGTAACCGATGAGCACTGCCACTACCCTACAAGGGACAGCTTCGAGCTCCATCTTCGATTACAAAATTATGGGGCTTCCTTTAGGACTGTTTGCTATTTTAACTATTATTGTCATGGGCGCGACATATCTTGGAGCACTTCCTGGCGGCATGGTTGGGGCATTTCCGTTAATGATGATTTTAGGCGCTATTCTAAACGAGATAGGAGAACATGCTCCGATTGTTAAAGACTATCTCGGCGGTGGCCCTATTCTGATTATTTTTGGCTCCGCGGCTCTCGTTGGTTACGGAATTTTGCCGGAAAAATCCGCGGCCATCATCACCAGTTTCATGAAGAAAGAAAGTTTTTTAAGTTTCTACATCGCTGCGTTAATCAGTGGATCAATTCTTGGAATGGATCGCAAATTACTTATTAAAGCAGCTGTACGGTACCTGCCTGTAATCCTTGGCGGGGTTGCCACAGCAATCCTTCTTTGCGGGACTGTGGGTATGATGATGGGATTTGGATTTGAAGAAGCCGTACTCTACATAGCGCTCCCAATTATGGGTGGTGGTATGGGCGCAGGTGCAGTCCCACTTTCACAGATATTCGGATCCACTTTGAACATGGATGTCGGAACCATGCTCTCTAAAATGGTTCCCGCCCTTGCTCTCGGTAACGCTATCGCAATTGTTTGTGCTGGATTACTTCACCGTCTCGGATCTGTAATTCCCGGTATTTCCGGCAACGGTAAACTGCTCAAAAACCAAGATGCCGAAGCTGAAGATTCAGCTGAAGACGTCGAATCCATTAGTTACTCAGCAATGGGCATCGGTCTTCTTCTGGCAACAACATTTTTTGTATGGGGCAAACTTCTTGGCCAATACATTCCAATCCACTCATACGCTCTAATGATCCTCTCTGTGGGTGTTGTGAAGTCAATGGGCTGGTTACCACGCAAATACGAAATTTGTGCATTCCAGTGGTTCCGTTTTGTAATGGTAAGCCTTACCCCCGCCCTGCTGTTGGGTATCGGTGTTGCTTACACGAATCTCCAGCAGGTTATCGACGCCCTCACCATCCAGTATGTAATTCTCGTTGCTATGACTGTAATCGGCTCAATCATCGGCTCTGGTTTCATCGGTATGCTCTTCGGCTTCTACCCTGTTGAAGCAGCAATTACAGGCGGACTCTGTATGGCAAATATGGGCGGAACTGGCGATGTGGCGGTACTCTCCGCATCAAAACGCATGCAGCTTATGCCTTTCGCACAGATCTCATCTCGTATTGGTGGCGCATTCATGCTGATTCTAGCAACAACACTGCTGAAAATATTTATGTAACTATCCTTCCCAGTTCACAGCCTTGCTGTGAACTGGGTTGCAGATCCTTTATTGAAATATTGTAAGGAGAACATCCATGGCTCTATTTACCAAAGAAGAAGCACTCGCATATCATGAATCACCTCGTAGAGGTAAAACCGAAGTTATTCCGGCAAAGCCGTGTAACTCTCAAAAAGACCTTTCTATGGCGTATTCTCCGGGCGTTGCTGAAGCTTGTCTTGCAATTAAAGACAATCCGGAAACCGCAGCTCTTTACACCGGTCGTTCAAACTTAGTTGCAGTTGTTACCGATGGTTCTGCTGTCTTAGGGCTTGGTAACATTGGTCCTTTAGCTGGCAAGCCGGTAATGGAAGGCAAAGGTGTTCTCTTTAAGACATTTGCTGACATCGACGTGTTTGATATTAACCTGACTGTCAAAAGCGCCGAGCAGCTTATTGAGATAACAAAGGCGATGGAACCAACTTTTGGTGGTATTAACCTTGAAGACATCAAGGCTCCTGAGTGTTTCCATATTGAAGAAACCCTTAAAAAAGAGATGAACATCCCAGTCTTCCATGACGATCAGCATGGAACCGCGGTTATCTCCGGTGCAGGCATCATTAACGCTTGTGAAATCACAGGCCGAAACATCAAAGACCTGAAAGTTGTTGTTGTGGGTGCCGGTGCGGCAGGTATTGCATGTTCTAAGTTTTACGTTGAGCTTGGCGTTAAACGAGAAAATGTATTTATGTTCGACTCACGCGGCCTCATCCATCAAGGGCGCGAAGGTTTGAATAAGTACAAAGCGGAATTTGCTCAGGATAAAGACTATGGTGACCTTTCGGAATGCCTTAAGGGAGCAGACTGCTTCCTCGGCCTTTCTGTGAAAGATCTCCTTACAAAAGAGATGGTCAAATCCATGGCTTCTAGTCCTATCATTTTCGCTATGGCTAACCCTGATCCAGAAATTCCATACAATGACGCTAAAGAGGCTGTCCCCACCTGCATTATGGGTACAGGACGCTCCGACTACCCTAATCAGGTGAACAACGTATCCGGCTTCCCGTACATCTTCCGCGGCGCGCTTGATGTTGGTGCAACAGAAATTAATGAGGCAATGAAGATTGCCGCAGCAAAATCTCTTGCAGCACTGGCCAAAGAACCAGTTCCAGCAGAAGTGTGCAAAATGTATGACGTGGAAAGTTTAGAATACGGCCTTGATTACATCATCCCTAAACCTCTTGACCCCCGTATCCTTGAATGGGAAGTGCCCGCTGTAGCACAGGCAGCAATGGACACAGGTGTGGCAACCACCCCCATCAAGGATATGGACGCATACCGTAAGTCTCTTAGCGAGAGAATCACGGCTTCACGCGATCGCGTTAACACTTTTATCTCCAGCTACAACGATTAACTGTAGCGCCGGTCTTTAAGACCTCGATACAGATTAGAAAAACCACGCTGGGTTGTTTCTAATCAAGAAGACCCTTGCTTCACAATGCAAGGGTCTTCTCTTTTTGTTTATTTTGTATTTTGGGATGTCCCCCCTACTCACTATTTCAAAAAACAATATTTGACAGAAAAACTGTTTAGTTGCTAAACAGTAGGCATGAGAACTTTTGAAGAAATGACACCTGTGCTCAGAGAATTTGGTCGAGCAATGGCAAAATATGCTGTTGTTGACCGTAAGGCATTTGATTTTGGGATAGGTATGGAGCTGTTCCCGGCAGAAATACATATGCTCATGGCAGTAGAAACACGTAATGGAGCCGGAGTCACTGAATTGGCAGATGAATTCAGTATCACCAAGGGAGCAGTCTCTCAGCTTGTTGGCAAACTGGTAAAAAAAGGATTGCTGATCAAAGAGTCTGACCCTGCGCATGGGGCACGTGTTGTGATAAGAACGACCGAACTTGGACATACTGCCAGCAAGAACCATTTGGCCTTTCATAAAGAGCACGACAAAGTTTTCTTAGAATATATGTCACAGTTAGATGAGGCGTCATACGAGGCCATTCGCACAATGGGTAAACAGATGAATTTATGGATGGATGGCTATCTAAAATAAAAATTTTTACAAGATCAGTTTAGCAACTAAACTGATTGGAGAATACATGCTTATTACAAAACCTCACACCGACTTTCAGCCCGTGCACACCATGCTAATGAAATCACTCTCAGCTAAGGTGTTAATGAGTGCCATGAAGCTGAAACTGTTCGATTACATTGAAGGCAAAGAAGTAGACGGGACGGTTCTTGCCCATGAAATGGGGTTGGTGCCAGAACGTCTTGAGCCTGTTCTGGATATTTTTGTTGCGGTTGATCTTCTGTTTAAAAAACAAGATATATATAGCAATTCCCCCACAGCTTCAGAATTTCTAGTCAGCACCGCACCCCACTATCAAGGGGACAGCATGGCACTTACAATGGGGTTTGCAGATGCTATTGAGAACTCAATAACTGAGTTGCTTTCCGGTGAAGAAGTAGACCGTAAGAAGACAGATAAGAATTGGGCTGTTGAAAGGACTATGGAAGGCGCAGCACAAGAAGCCATTGGTGGCGGGCTGGCGGATACAATCGAGTTTACAGCATCACTGCCTAATTTTGATAATTTTAGATCCATGTGCGACATCGGCGGTAATCATGGGATGTATACAATGGGAGTACTTGATCGAAATGAAAACATGCAGGGGACAATCTTTGATCTTCCTCATGTGGCAGAGCAAGCACAAATAAGGTGCGACAAAGCTGGATTCGGCACGCGTGTGACAACTACTGGGCTTGATTTCCTAAAAGAGCACATTCCAGCTGAGCAATTTGATTTAATTTTAACTTCCCATGTTTTGTATGCTTTTCAGCACGATCTAGATACTACTCTTACAAAAATCGCAGAAGGATTAAAACCGGGCGGTTGGTTTGTTTCTCACCATTACTCAGGATATGGTCAGAAAGGAAACGAACTTACAAAAGCAACACTGGAACTTCTCACTCGTCTGTCCGGCTATTCTTCACATTTCATTGAACAAGAAGCGTTGGTTAAGATCCTTGAGACACTCAAGTTTGAAGATATTCGTTGCCAATCAATTTCTGAAACTGGGTTAGGTCTTATGGTTGCAGCACGTAAGGCTTATTAACCTGTCATAATAAGTTAGATTATTTATTTAAGCTTTTATAGTTTCTGTAAGAGCTTAAATTTTATTAAGAGATATGATCCATACCCTTTCACTTTACGGTTTAACCATTAAGTAGTGGCTAGCCTGTTTACACATGAGAGGCATCACGTTTCTAAAAATGAAGCATATTAGAAAATAGGCATTGCCCCTTCTTATTGTTGGCATTAACAGCATTCGTTATCCCTAAAAACGTTCCTATTGGCTAGCAACAGACAGCTATTTTAAGCATGGGTGTTGACAGCTTGAATTATCGATAATATATTCTCCTCAACGAGGACGATTATGAATACTAAAAAAATCAATAAAGAATCTCTTAAAGAGCAAGTTAAAAACATATTATATGACAAGATCATATCGGGCGAATTTCAACCAAATGAGCGTCTTAAAATCGTCCCGATAGCAGATGCTCTTGATGTAAGTC
The DNA here is from genome assembly GCF_009914765.1 of Halodesulfovibrio sp. MK-HDV. Classification (NCBI taxonomy): domain Bacteria; kingdom Pseudomonadati; phylum Thermodesulfobacteriota; class Desulfovibrionia; order Desulfovibrionales; family Desulfovibrionaceae; genus Halodesulfovibrio; species Halodesulfovibrio sp. MK-HDV. The sequence goes on from NZ_WYDS01000014.1 coordinate 44,019, forward strand.
AGGCTCCAGTAAGGGAGGCTATTCAGTGCCTCATTACGAGTGGGCATCTTGAACACATCCCTAATGTCGGCGTCCGTGTAAAAGAGTTCACCGAGACAGAGGTGAAAGAGATATACAAAGTCCGAGAAGCCCTTGAGATAGCGTCACTTAAAGAATTACAAGGTTCTACAGAAACTCTTGCTGAAGATTTGGAACGATACTTCGACAAAATGAAAACTGCATGCAAGAATGACAGGCTTGAAGAATACATAAAACAAAATAATCTATTCCACCGTTGCTTTGTTGAAGCTTCTGGAAATAAAAAGATGTTAGAAGTGTGGGACTCACTTCACTTGCCGTTGTACATGAAGCACACACTGGTGAATCTAAGTTTATCCATAGAAGAGGCACTCCCTCTTCATCTACCTATCATCGCAGCCCTTAAAAAGTCTTCTACTGAGCGTGCTATCCATGCTTTAGAAAACCACTACAGTTTTGTTTAATTTTATCGGCTTCGGCCTAAATTGAATTATCGATAATATATAATATTTGAAAAAGGTGTTCATAATGGAAATTAGAATAATTGCAGATATCGTAGCTACGGCAGGTTTTGAAGAGGAACTTAAAACGCAGTTACTCGACTTGGCAGATAAGTCACAATCCGAGGCTGGCTGCAAAACGTACACGGTTCATAGTGACACAACGAGTCCAAGCAGGTTCTTTATTTATGAAATATGGGAAAACAATGACTGCTTGGAAAAGCATGAAAACTCACCACACTTTAAACATTTTATTAAATCGTCTGAAGATACTCTTTCAGAAATACAAGTTCATTTAATCAATGCCTTAGTTGAATAAAAAGGATTTATAATGAAATATAACAACCTCTTTGAACAAATTACTCTTGGTAAATTAGATTTAGCTAATCGGATAGTTATGGCACCGATGACTCGTTCACGCAGCACAGAGCCTGGTAATATCCCCAACCAGATTATGGCTGAATATTATGAGCAACGATCCTCTGTGGGACTTATCATTTCTGAAGCAACTCAGGTATCGTTACAGGGACAGGGCTACGCCAGAACACCGGGAATATTTACCGATGCCCAAGTGGAAGGCTGGAAGCTCGTTACGGACAAAATTCATGCACAAGGCGGCAAGGCTTTCTTGCAACTATGGCATGTGGGGCGCGTCGGATCATCTATTGTTAATGGTCTGCAGCCCGTTGCTCCAAGTGCTTGCATTGCAAAAGACACACAGGTCTACACCTTTGATGGTGCCTCCAACGGAGACGCAACGTTCATCCCCGTAGAAATGCCACGAGAAATGCAACAGGACGATATAGCGAAGGTTATTGAAGCATTCGTCCAAGGCGCGTTAAATGCCATTAAGGCAGGGGTTGATGGTGTAGAGATACACGCTGCAAACGGTTATCTGATCGATCAGTTTCTACGAAGTAATGCAAATAAACGAACAGACAACTACGGTGGCTCTATAGAGAACAGAGTCAGATTATTAGAGGAAATAACTGAGGCTGTTTCTCATGAAATCGGGAAGGATAAAGTTGGAGTTAGACTCTCTCCGTTCATCAAGTTTAAAGATATGGATGATCCGGAAATTCTCGATACGATGATGGCAGCAGCCAAAATGCTTAATAAAATAGATGTAGTCTACCTGCACTTGTGCGAAGCAGACTGGGATGATGCACCTGAAATTCCAGAATATTTTCGTAAAGAACTCCGTTCTGCATACAAGGGAACTATCATCGCTACTGGTAACAAAACGCCAAAAGAAGGTGCAAATCTTATTAATGCAGGTCTCGTAGATTTAATCGGATTTGGTCGCAAAATTCTAGCAAACCCAGATTACCCTGAGAGAATTAAGCAAGATGCTGCATTGAATGAAATTGTTAATACTCATACTCTCTTTGGAGGTGGAGGCACCGCAGGATACACAGATTATCCATTTTTAGATTCTAAATAGTTAAATGAGCGCGTGAACAGGTAATTCAATTGCAACAGGCACAAACAAATTTCTATTCACCTCTCCACACTCTTTTATGATTGGCTTCCGCTGATGGGTAAATGAGTAACGATCATTGTGGTTCATACTTACTCTGCCAGATACTCCTCTTTAGGTTATCTTTCAGAGTAAGTATGGTCACATAACTTTGCTTTGAAATTTCCGTTGTTAGCAAACAAAAAACATGTCCTCAATCTCTCTTCTAGGTTCTATAAAAACATACCGAGCCTGTAGGTTTCTATGCACTATTTGACTGAATTTCCCAATTTTCTACATATATTCAAGTAGGCAGCTACGTGTTTTGTCAACAGGTCAGATCAATAAAAAGCACTACATCCTAAAGGATTTTTTTGATAAATAAGTTTGAGGTTAACATAGCGCAATATCAGCTCTATACTCCTCGCCTCTAAGGAGTATTATCATGAATATTAGATCAGTAAAGCTGGCTTGTTTCTCTCCAACCGGCACTTCACGAGCCATTAACCAAGCAATTGGAGAAGGCCTCGAGATAGACAATGTTGAAGTCATCGACGCAACCCAATTAAATTCTCGTCAAACTGCTTTGCAGGCTTCAAACGATGAACTGCTTGTTCTCGCTATGCCTGTTTATAGTGGCAGACTTCCTGTTGTTGCAGAAAAATGGCTTCAAACCATATCCCTTAAAGACACGCCCACTGTTTGTGTTGTTGTGTATGGCAACCGTGAATATGACGATGCCCTGCTCGAGTTACAGGATATCGTAAAGCAGCGCGGTGGGCTCCCTGTTGCCTGTGCTGCGTTTATTGGTGAGCATTCTTTTTCCGCTGACAACACCCCTATTGCGGTTGCTCGCCCTGATGCAAACGATTTGCAGCAAGCAAAAGCCTTTGGACATAAAGTTCAAGGAATCATGGAATCATTTCTACCGGAAGTGGGTATTGAAGTACCTGTACCAGGAAACCGACCTTACAAAGAACTTGGTAAAGGTGCTCCAGTAGACTTTATTGACGTTAGTGAAGTGTGCACCAGATGTGGCATTTGTGCTTCTGTATGTCCTGTAGAAGCTATTAACAAAAAAACACCATCAACCTATGATATGGCTAACTGTATTCGGTGCTGTGCTTGTATTAAAGCATGTCCGGAACAAGCACGAAGCATGAAAGAAGGCGTAATGATGGATGTCGCAAAGCGGTTAAACTCCATGTGCCAAGAACGAAAAGAGCCAGTCACCTTTTTCCCAGCTTAATCAGTTTTTCCTATTTAGCTCAAAAAAAGCCCCTCTGGATATCCAGAGGGGCTTTTATATTAACGGTCTATCTACCTAGATTGAGCACCCTACTCGCGTTTAATTAACTCATAATTAAATGAATAGCTGTCTATTCAACAAAGTATTCTTCGATGAAATTACCTACTCAAACCCTCTGCAGACCGAATATGTAGATCCATCTGTGGGAACGCAATTTCGATATTGTGTTTTCTAAACTCTTTGTCAATTTCAAATCGTAACTCTGAAATAGTCCTTAAAGAATAGTCGATGTCATCAATCCACACTCGAAGGACAAAATCCAGACTACTTGCTCCAAAGTCGTTGAACAGAACCCATGCGCTTGGAGTTTTCAAAACATGCGGATGCGCGTTAGCTATTTCCAAAAGCGTATTCTTTACAAGCTCTGTATCTGATCCATAGGCAACACCAATAGCAAGGTCACGTCGTAGTGTCGGATTATCCTTGGTCCAGTTTGTCACCTGATTGGATATTAAATCAGAGTTTGGAATTATGATCGTAGCATTTTCAAAAGTTTCAACAACTGTGGTTCTAATATTGATTTTTTTAACAGTAGACCACAGTTCGCCGACTTGAATAATATCTTCTTGTTGGATTGAACGACCGAAAAGCAAGATCAACCCACTTACAAAGTTATTAAAGATAGTCTGCATGCCAAAACCAATCCCTACTGAAAGACCACCGGCAATAACAGTCAAACTAGTAAGGTTCACTCCGAGAACGCTCATGGCTAAAATGCCGAATAAAGCCCATAAAGAATATGAGGTGATCGTCTGTAACGAATGCATGGTTCCACGCTTCGCTCTCGGCCACCCATTACCAGTACGCTTAATGTATGTGTGAATTACAGCAATGGCTGCACGAGTCAGGAAAAACAACGCAACGACCATTACAACGTTAAATAGCTGTAGAGAAAACCCTTGCCAGCCAAGTGTAAAACCAGCTGTCGCCTTAAATACTCCAGCTCCAAAGAAGTCATAGAGCCAAAGTCCTGCGAGACCGAGTGCCCCAGTCCATATAAGCGGAGACAGAATACCCATAACGAGTGCCCGTATAAATGGATACAAACCGGTTTCCGGCAAGCGTGAAATTCCGTAGACCGCAAGACATGTTCCTGCCATCCCGATCGTATACGTATAGTAGCCGGTAAATAGAAGCATTCCTCCGAACACAGCCAAGCGCCCGTATCCCATTATTGCTATTACGATGGATAGCATAAGCCCCCAAAACCACGGATGTCGAGAGAGTCCGCCTGAATAGCTTATGAATCTACGTTTCATTACATTAATAATGACCGTTGCAATAATAATCCAAAGTGGAATGGCAAGCTGCTCAGGCATACCAACAACAAGAATTAAGCCACCACCAGCAAAAAGCCATGTCAAAGGAGTTCGAGAAGGCTTGGTGTATTCACTATAGGTGCGCCGGATTATATTCCCAGCCCACATTGCGCCGAAGCTATAAATGCTTGCTCCAAAAATAGAGATCACGCCCGTAGTTTGTGGAAAAAAGTTATGCTCAGTCAGTAAAATAGAGATCCCGACACTTACCACGCCCCATGAAGCACCGAGCTTACGCATTTCAAGTTTATCTTTTTGCTCAAGGAAAATGCGCTTTCCTGCGAACCAGCCTAGGGCCGTAATAGTGGAGAAGACAATCATGAAAAAGAATGCCTTACTCATCCATCCATCTACGGCATTAGCTAGCCGCCCTTGCCAAACTGGAAGCCTTAAAGAAAACCAATTTGTAGGAGAAAAGCTGCTTTGCCAAAAATTCTTAGAAAAAGGAGGGTGTTTTCCGGCTAAAAAATAGTTCTGCCACTTAGTGGGAAGTTCTTGCCCCATGCGAGCTAAAAGAACAGAAGTTCGTTTTTCTAATTTTTCGGCAGAAGCCAACTCTCTTTTAATCCGTGAGAGCTGTTTTTTTAAAGCCCGTTGAAGTTTTCCTAGTCGTCCAAGATAGCTTTTATAATCACCAACAACCGGAGACAGCTTTTTTAAGTCCTTGGTGTTAAGTTCTCCTGATGCACTATTTAAACTTTCAATTCGAGCCTCAACCTGACGTTGAAGATCCTTCAACGAGTCAGTAACTTTCGCCAGCTTATTATCCAGAGTAGCCAAATGCGCGTACAACTCTCGAAGTCCCATCGGAGTGGAACCGGCGATTCCTTGGCTAAGGATTATCTGTTGGTAAGATGAATGATTGGCAAACAAATCTGTCCTAATCTTATCAAGCTGCTCTGCTCCTGCTTCACGCAGAGCATTTTCTTCATCTTCAAGAATTGCCAACACCTTAAGGCGTTCTGTATCTACAATACTTGACTGTTCTTCTACACTCTGAGCAGAGACAGAAAGAGGAATAAGCAGAAGAGAAAATAAATAAAGAGCAATAACAAAACGCTTCATCCGATGGTTCCTTTTGGAAGTGTTCTAAACTTAAGAGTTTCTCAAGTCATGATAACGTGATTATTTAAGCAATTTGCAAGATGTATTGCTTAGGTGAGAAATATTGCAGCACAGTGAACGCACTTTAGAGCTAACTATCCACCTTGCTACACAAGGTCTTCATTAAGCTGTCAGCACGTATTTTTACTACCACCATCCAATTCTCAGCCGCAAGCCCTCTTTCTCGCTTTCAAGGGTGGGTTTCAACATTGTGAAGCCACTATAGTAACTAAATTATGAGGTTAAGAATGGGAGAAATGAATGCATTTACTTTTCTATTTCTATGGAGCTGTCTATGTCTTGTTTCCTTGTTACATGAATAGTCTTCACGAAAAAGCATCTACTTCTTAGTTTCAAATATGATCTAATCCAATAAGCCTCATAAAAACAGAATATTAGAATGAAGAGTTGTAAAGTTAGAAACTGGTACCATTATCCAATGCTCTGTACCCTATACCTTTTTCCCGAAATGAGACTTCTAGCCGCCCTTCACGACTCCATATATATGGATGTATTTAAACACTGAACTTGCCTGTGTGTGGCGTCTAAATACAAAAAAAGCTCTTACACTTTCGTGTAAGAGCTTAGATTGCTTAGGGTCCCAAGGGATAAGCCTTTTATTGATTGAAAAGGAGTGCAACATAAAATAGTTAGGCTGCCCTTTTCACATTCAAAAGTTTTTAAAAACTTGAATCACACAAGCCTATACACAGCTTGTACCGATAAAAAGACTATAGCCGATTGGAACTTCATATTGAGAACAGGTAATGCTACTCAGCAGCTTTGCGAGCTTCTGCAAGCCATGCGTCCCATTTCTCTTTGTTTTTTTCTATCCAAGCGTTGACATGACGTTCGACATCTTTTGGTGATTTTTCACCAGCATTCATAAGACTGTTTTGCTCGTTAATATCAACCAGCGGCAAGGTGAAAACTTCAAAGAAACGTTTTGCAGCCGGGTTTTTTTCTGCAAATTTAATATTTGCGACGACACGAATATCAGAAGCTGCCCAACCCATTTTCAGAGGGCTGCTTATTGCGCCTGACAGGTTTTCTACAGTCATGCTATCAACAACATCTAATTCATCTTTTGACGGGATAATTTTTGGAACATTGATCCAAACAACATCTTTACCCGGCTGTAACTTAAACACGGTCCAGTTTGGTGTCCATGTATAGAAGAACACTGGTTCACCAGCCTGATGAGCTCCAAGATTTGCTGCCATGCTTGCTTCATAAGCAGCTTTGATTGGCTTTACATACTTTTTGAGGTCATAAATTTTCAGATGACGATCGATATCACGCTCACAGGCCCAGCCTGGAGGGCACGCAGTTAAATCAGCTTTGCCGTCACCAGTTTTATCGAACGCGGCTATAACTTCAGGGCGTTTAAAGTCATCTAAGCTTGTAATATTAAGCTCTTCTGCAATTTTTTTGCTAACAAGATAGCCCTGTAAGCCCCCAGCTTTAACAACATAGCCATACACGGCTGCATGTTCAAAGAAATCTCCGCCCATGTAGCTTTTATGGTTAGGAAGCCATCCACTTGGCCAATAATCAACGTCACCCATGACAATTGATTTGTAGGCAAGAGCATTCGCCAAATCTTTTGGTTTTTTTACGTCATATCCGAGCTCTTCGAGCCCTTTTTTAATTAATGCAGACTGGAAAAAACTGGTGCTCCAAGTAGCGCGAGCAGGCTTAATCACAACACCTTTTCCTGGAAGCATAGAGTCAGCAAAGGCCTGACTTGAAAACAAACAAAGAACTATCGTTAACAGCACAATACGCTTAAACATTACTTTCCTCTTTTTCATAAGTTGCTAAATCTATTTGCTAGCTATGGACTGAGTTAATCTATCCAAAATTACTGCAAGTAGAACAATTGCAAGGCCACCCACGGCTGCCTGACCTGTGTCCAAGGTGTTCAAACCAAGAACTACAGGAGCACCGAGACCACCTGCTCCAATCAACGCAGCGATTACAACCATTGAAAGTGCCATCATAATGGTCTGGTTCAATCCTGCTAGAATGGTTGGTAAGGCCAACGGAAGCTGCACTTGCGTTAAAACTTGGAATTCGCTTGCTCCAAAAGCTTGAGCCGCTTCTACTAACTCAGGATGAACCTGACGTATTCCCAAACATGTCAATCTGATAATCGGAGGTACTGCGAAGATAATTGTTGCAATAACACCCGCAGTGTTGCCGATTGAAAACAGCATTACAATTGGTACTAGATACACAAACGCCGGAGTTGTTTGCATTGCATCAAGGACAGGCCGAAGTGCAGATTCAAAAAGAGCGTTACGGCCGGCCAACACGCCAAGCGGTACGCCAATAATTGCACAGAAAAGAACCGAAGCTATGACCATCGCTAGTGTCGTCATGGTCGCTTCCCACAGCCCCAAACAGGCTATGAGTACAAACGAAAGCAAGGAAAAAAATTGCAAGTCGCTTGCCTGAAAATTTCCATGCAAGAAGGGCAATAAGTATGATTGGAATATAAAAAGGAAGAGCAGTTAGCCCAGAAGTCAGGCTTGTTAACGTCACTTCAACTGGAATTTTGATTACCTGAAAAAAGTCTCGAAAGTTATATACGAGCCAATTAATGCCTTCTGAAATCCATTCTGAAAGAGGAATAATGCTCTCGTCTAAAGGAATAAAGTCTCCACTAAGCATGACATACCTCTTCTACTGAATGTAAAATCCGCTCTGGTTGATGCAGGATACGTAAAAAACGGCTCTTAGATACAACACCCATAAAGCGTCCGTCATCATTCAAGACAGGAACTGGACAAGGACTGCCGGCAACAATTGGTTGAATGTCCGTAAGCACATCCCTTAGCCCAATGTTTACCACGTCGTCTAAATATGCTTCTGTCAAAGTAGATGAAGCATTCCCCAGTTCAGCAGCTGTACGCAAGCTTTCTGAAGAAACGACGCCAATCAATTTTTTCTCTGGGGTCAAAATATAGCAATAATCGCGGTCACTATTGCTGAGATATTCTTGAGTAGCAGGAATATTCCCACCTTTTGTGATTATAAGCGTAGGATGGTTATTTAAGACAATATCTTGAGTTGTTAAAATGCCTGTAGGGTCAACACCCTTAAAGAACGATTTAACATAGTCATTGGCAGGCGAACGTAAGATTTCTTCTGCTGAACCAACTTGAACGACAACGCCATCCTGCATAATTGCAATGCGGTCGCCGATTCGTATCGCTTCATCAAGATCATGAGAAATAAAGATAATGGTTCGCTGATGCTGCTGCTGTAAATTTAGAAGCTCATCCTGCATTTCTGCTCTAATGAGCGGATCAAGAGCAGAAAAGGCTTCATCCATCAACATGATTTCAGGATCAACCGCAAGTGCTCGAGCTAACCCGACACGCTGCTGCATCCCGCCACTAAGCTGAGAAGGAGAAGCGTTCTCCCATCCGGAAAGGCCAACTTGTTCGAGGGATTCTTTTGCGCGAATATTTCTTTGCTCTTCAGGAACACCTGAAAGCTTAAGACCGAAAGCAGTATTTTCAAGAACAGTAAGATGAGGCATTAAGGCAAAAGACTGAAAGACCATGCTCATATTATGAAGTCGAAATTGCACAAGTTCATCGTGGGACATAGCAGTAATGTCTTTTCCGTCGACGATGACACTGCCAGCGTTTGGTTCGATCAATCTATTCAACATTCGTACTAATGTTGATTTACCAGAACCTGAGAGGCCCATGATAACAAAGATTTCACCTTCATAAATCGTAAATGATGCACCCTGTACACCAACGCTCAGCCCAGTGCTTTTGTAGATCTCTTCTTTAGAAACCCCTTGCTCGAGTAAAGGCAGCGCCCGATTACTCTTCGTTCCAAAAATCTTATATAAGTCTTTAACAACCACTTTTCCATCTTGAAGATGCATTTAAACCTCATAATTATTGTTGATGAGCTATGAGGCTAATGATTATCGGGGATGACTACAAGGGGGGGAGACGGGGACACTTCGGGGGTGTGTAAAGATGCAACGTATACCCGATTATTCTAAGTCAAGGTCTACCCGATTGGCTAAATATGTTGTCAAAGAAATCTTAGTTCCGCTTAATTTCAGCTTCTTACGAATGTTTTTACGATGACTTTGCAGTGTTTCGAAGGAAATATTTAAAAGTTCAGAGATTTCTCTCCCCTTCATTCCGACTCGAATAAGCTTACAAATCTCGAGTTGTCTTGTTGATAGCGACAGCAATTCGTCCGATACTTCCGTGCTGCTTTCTGAAAACTCTTCAAGGTGTGATTTAAGGATTCCGCTATAACTTCGGCGCAAGTCTTGGGAAGAAACTTCGGCTATGATATCGATTGTTGGTAATAAATACTGCTTAACTTGCTCCAGTACTTCTTCACGAACCTCTTGCTTTCCTTCGTCAACGGTACGGAGAACAGTGCGCAAGGTATTGTCCATTGACTCCAACTCTTCTTCACGATCTTTAAGGTTCTCTTCTAATTCTGTACGAATACTTAGATCTTTCAAAATAACTTGATATAGAAGCTGATCAGACAACCGAACCTGTTTTATTGTGACTAAAACAGGAATTTCTTCATTTGGGCGATTTATAGCAACAAGCTCCCCACCCCAAATTTTTCCACCCGTCAGTCCAGCGATTCCAGATAGCACAACCTGCTTTAATGATTTTTTTATTATTGAAAAAAAGGAAACAGCATCATCTTCAATGCCCAAAAGACCAAACTGCTTTATAGCTTTCGGGTTTGCACTAAGAATAGTAAAATGCTCATCAGCTAGAATTGTTGGGTCTGGAGCCGCATCAAAGAGCGCTGCAAACAATTTAAACGAATCTTTTCTTGCAATAATATTATCTTGCAGATGTCCTTCATATGTCTCTTGTAGCTCCGTTAACGGAGATACAGTCGCAACAAAGCCACCTTTCGGAGCAAGCACCTTCGGAATTGGAATAACCCAAATGTTGCAATCCCCTTGTTCAAGTAAAGAAACTCGACAAGCTTTTCCCGGAGGATAAAGGGACAACATTTCATTAATATCTTTAGCTGCAATATTTAAGAGAGACCACAACGGCTTGCCCGTCACATCTATTTTCCAAAAATTACGAGCACCAACGCTGTTCTTGATAACAACACCTTGGTCATCACAAAAAAGAACAACATCTTCCAATGAATCTGTCAGTTCTTGAAAAGACTCTTCGAATTCCGGTTCTATCAAGTTCAGTAACGTATCTTGCATAGATCTCCTATTCGATCACTCAATTCATATTTTAAGCCGAAACACCTTGATACCTGAAAAAAAGAATTGTTGCAAAAACAGGACAGATTTCCTTAAAAAAAACGAAAAGACGCTTTTACGCTGCTTATGTCGCCGATTAGTTGAAAGATAACTTACTAAAAACGATGGGCTTCGACTTATTTCAAATTTTCCGGGTACTATTCCATTGTAGATGTTCCAGGAGTGGTTTGAGCCGCAGTCGTCAGTAAACTTAAGAGGTGGTTGATATGGTCCCGTGAGTTATTTTCATATCTCCGTAGCAGGTAATGTAAAAACAATTGGAATAATTAGGAGAGGGACAAACGAAATGGATGCCAGAACGAACCATATTCCATAATGATCAGCTACTGAGCCTAAAAGAGGAGCGACAAGGCCACCGATGGAAAAAGCAACTCCTAGCGTCATGCCCGATGAAAATCCGATATGGTTTGGAAGATATTTTTGTCCGCTCACAATTGTCGGCCCATAAGTCATTAACAGAAATGCACCTGTAGGAATAAGAAGAAGAGTCGCAATATGAACATTATCAAACCATGCTAGTGCAGGTAAACAAGGACTTAGGCAAACGCACCCTAAAATGATGATTTTGACATGACCAAAACGATCCGCCAGCTTTCCTCCGAGTAAAGTCCCAACGACTCCTGACATGGAAAATACTGTTAATGCTGCAGCGCCAGCAGTTTCAGACTGATGAAGAACCTTGACCCAATACAATGGAATAAAAGTTATTAATCCATAAAAGACAATCGACTTACCAATGATAGTCAGAGTAAGTTTCAGAAATGCGTTCCAGTTGTCTTTTTTGGGAGCTGATTCGTTATGTGCGACAACGACATTTTCAATTTTCTCCAAAGACTCAAAAGAAGAAGATTGCGTGAGCATTAAAAGAATAGTGAGACTTGCCGGAATCAACATTACTATCGATCCCTCAAGCCCCCAGTGAAGAACAGATGTTGTAATTAGCAGAGGTCCCAGAGCAAAACCAAGGCTACCCCCAACACCAAAAATACTCATTGCTGTTGCTTTCTTCAATCCACCCGCAAAATTTACATAACGAGCCGCTTCAGGATGAAATGCAGCACTGCCAATTCCACAAATAACAACAGTCGTTATTAAAGCGAGATAGCTAGGAGCAAAGCCGATCATTGCAAACCCACTACTTGCCAGAAAAAGCGCTGCGGGAATAATCCATTTGTAAGAAAGTCGATCTGCTAAATACCCGAACAAGGGTTGAACCATTGTTGAAGTAAGAGTGAAAGCAAACACAATTCCTGTCGCAGCCGTATAAGACAAGTTGTTTTGCGTAATCAAAAATGGCAACAACGCAACGATTGCCCCTTGATTAAGATCGTTTGTTAAGTGCCCCGCAGACAGCATTCCAACCATTCGAATATTCATACTATTGTTCCATAATTATAGATAATTTAAGATTTTCAATAACGCACGAATGTACTTTATCAACAAATAGTTATATCTTTCTCGCGATATGAAGACAAAAATTATCTCAAATCAGACAAATACATATGGAGAGGATTTTCCTGACAGATTGATGGACAGTCCACATAGGATAATTGCCACACAAGCCGACTATCCAGACGGACTTTCATATCCATTTCATCACCATCTTCCTATTCAATTTTTGTACGCTTCGGAAGGTGTAATGACGGTGACAACACCGCAAGGTATTTGGGTTGTTCCACCATTTCGTGGAGTTTGGATTCCTTCAGAGACCAAACACCAAATATTTGCTCCCGGGTATCTATCTTTGCGCTCACTTTACATAAGGCCAGAGACAATATGCGATCTTCCTACGCAATGTTGTGTGGTATCTGTTCCACCTCTTCTCAGAGAGTTGATTCTTCATGCGGCTGAATTCCCAGTAGACTATCTTCACAATAGTCCAGAGGAGCGGGTCATGGATGTCATTTTAGATATGATTCAAGCTCTAGACACAGCCCCTTTGCAGCTCCCAGTGCCTCAAGATGAACGTCTTCTTAAGATCACGGCCCATATTATCCAAAATCCAGCATGCCAAAGACGATTGGACGAATGGGGGCATATTATTGGGGCAACAAGCAGAACTTTAACGCGCCTGTTTCATAAAGAAACCGGGATGAGTTTCAGCCAATGGCGACAACAGGCTAGATTGTTAGAAGCCTTACGGCAATTAGCGTGTGGGGAATCAGTAACTTCCGTGGCTATGAACCTTGGATATGATAGCGTGAGTGCGTTCGTAGCGATGTTTCGTAAAAACCTTGGAAGCACTCCGGGGCAGTATTTCAATTCCCCACCATATAAGTGAGGAATTGAGAATAAGACTAGGGAAGGGAGGAGATGAATGGCATAGAAAGTAATTTTTTTTAAAGCCAAGGAAACTATAGCGCTTTTGGGTACTGCTCAGGTAGTAGGCTCTATGGAAAGATTACAACGCGATGAAATTGACCTGATAACAACGTGCGCCATGTGTTGCTACTATTGCCCGCGCAGTTCCAGAGTTTGCAAAATCTGATAAAGTTGATGTTCTATTTGCACAGCACGACTATCGTACACTCCGATAAACGCATATCCGTAACGCTCTACAGTTTTGTATCCGACAAATACAGTGACTTGGCTTCCCCTATACTTTCCTTTGTAAACAATAACAGAATCTATAAAATTATGGCTCACATTCTTCTGTTGACCACCGCTCTGTGTAAAGGGAAATTCTTTTTTAAGATCAGAATTCATATAATCAGTAAAAACTTGCCTTGAAAGATTAGTAGCCCAATCGACAGCTACAAGCGAAGCCATTCCGTATCCATTAGCCGACTCTGCATGGACTGTTGTTGAAGCACCATCCATACTTTCAACATATTTCCAGTCAGGTGGAATTTGTAAGGTAAATCCGGCAAGATCATTTTTTATTAACTGATTAACTTGCGGAGTTTTTTTATTTATAGAATTTTTTTTTGGACTTCTTTGAGTCCGCAGGTGATTTAGAAATGACGTCGGACTGTTGATTCTTCGTTTTTTCAAACTCTTTTTCAAATCCATTTTGCGCTGCGTCAGCACTATTCTTTTTTATTTCAGCATAGTCTTGATAATAAAGTACGGATAATGACCTGACATCATTTTTTACCTCAGCCCAATTGAAAAATGATAATGACCAGCCTGCAAGAGTGATCCATAGCAATACGATTATCCAATACAATATTGGTGCATTATCACGAGGGACATCTTCTAACAAATAAGTTTGTCGGTTTTTTTATGTCTATGAGTGCCCATAGCGTGAAAAGCACCCCCCACACCCAATACCAATCAAAAAGCAGCCCGATTGCGATTAAAGTTAGCCCTAGAATTGAAAGCCAATATTTAGGCTTGTGTGTAGCCATAGAACTCCTCAGTGATGTTTTATTCCTATCACTCGAGGTAGTGATGTTTTTTGAACGAATTTTTTCATATTCTTTATACTTTATCCTGTCATTTAACGATGGTGAAGTGACATTCTTTACCCTTTTTGTACGTTCAATCTCTCTCCAGAACCACTCGGTACCCTCTTCAAGTTGTTTTGGAGTCATCCCCTTAGGTTGAAAAACAGCATTGCTACCATCATAAAGCGCCCAATCTTTACTGAGAATACGTCCTTCTGCTTCTATTTGAGCAAATTGCTTTGTTCCGGGGAATGGAATGAGGATAACTGCTTCAACACTGTCGATACCTATCTGTTTGCAAAATTCCAAACTCTCTTTAAAAATTTCTGGTCCATGAGAGTCAAACCCAAAAATCATAGAAGATAGAATAGATACACCGTGACTATGGAATACTTCTATTTTTTCTCGGATGGATTCTGGTTCTACAAAACCTTTGCCTGTGCCACTCAGGGCATCTTTTGAAGGTGTTTCGATACCGATTAATAATTCTCGACAACCACTTTCAGCGGCTGCCTTCAGAAGCTCTTCATCGTCTGCGAGCTTAATTGTGGCTTCTCCTACCCAGTTAATATTGAGAGGCTTAAGTGCATTAAATAATTCCAGTGCATACTCTCTATCTGCTGCCAGATTATCCGAATGAAGTTCAACCCAATTTGTAGATAATGCTTTAATTTCTGCAACGATATTCTCAACGGGACGTCGCCTGAATTGATTGCCGAAAAACGGTGGAATCACACAAAAATCACACCTATGTACACACCCTCTGGTAACAAGAACAGACCATATGTGTTTGTACCGTGATGGAGGTATCAAATTCACTGGATACGGCTTGAGTGTTGCCAAATCAACAGGGTTTTTTC
Organism: Halodesulfovibrio sp. MK-HDV; assembly: GCF_009914765.1. Classification (NCBI taxonomy): domain Bacteria; kingdom Pseudomonadati; phylum Thermodesulfobacteriota; class Desulfovibrionia; order Desulfovibrionales; family Desulfovibrionaceae; genus Halodesulfovibrio; species Halodesulfovibrio sp. MK-HDV. The sequence continues at coordinate 59,276 of NZ_WYDS01000014.1, forward strand.
GTTGGTAACATTTAGCTAAAACACCTGCTTGATAATCTCTGAGTAGTTCTTCCCACACCCCTTCTGCTTCCCCAAGCAATAATGCATCACAATGTGGTGCTGCTTCTTCAGGCATAAAGGAAGCATGTAGGCCTCCAAGTACTACGGTGTATCCCTTCTTCTTGTACTTTTCTGCCATTGCATATGCATGAAAAGCATCAGGCGTATGAAAAAAAATAGCCACTATATCGGCCTTAACTCTAAAGTCTGGGCGCATATCTATTGTTTCATCGCAAAGCTTGACCCCAATATCGAAAGGTGTAGTCGCAGCCACGGAAAATATATTCTGTGGAGGTGACCCAAGAGCCTTTTTATACTCTTTAAAAGGGCCTGGTGCTGATGCTTTTATTAAATACACATTCATCTTATTTCTCCATGCGTGATAACAGGTGCTACATTTTAAGCGAAGTTGCTCCCGATACAAATAACGACACAATATGTTCTGCTAACCAAGTACTATCCTGCATATTCGACACAATCGTAGGTGAAAGTCCCTTAGTATGCACACCATAGAATCCAAAGGCATCCATTAATCCAAAGAGTGAAAGTGCAGAGAAATGCGTTTGTGGGTGGTCTTCTGGTTTCTCGAGAATCCGAGCTATAATTTTAGATAAAAAATGCAGTTCAGAATGGAAATATCGCTGAATAATATCGTTGGATATTGCTTCTGGGGCGACTGTATTTCGAGAAACTAGAGCCACTCGCCATTCTTGTCCGTCTTGTGTGACATATCCTTCCACACAGCCTTGAACATATGCGAATAATGCTTGAGTAGAAGGCAGCTTGAGTAAAGCCTGTTGATCTTCTTTAGTTGTTGCTACACTTCGACATGCATCTTCAAGCACCCCCACATATAATGCTTCTTTGTTTTTAAAATGGTAGTTTAACGCGCTTAAATGGGTATCGGCTGCACTTACAATTTCGCGCACAGTTACTGCTTTAAAGCCTTTTTCTGCAAAGAGTTGCCCTGCTGCCTCGATTATTTTGAGGCACGTAATTTCCGAATTTTTTGAAGTCCCCACAATTTTCTCCATATTTTATAAACTTGAACTAAAACACTTGATAGCATTTGAACAAGTATTCGAACATTTGTATCGAACAAATGTTCGATACGCAATTAAATTTTTTAACATTAAAATTAAGACAGTTACGTAAGTCGTATTATTTTATCGAAAGTTACTAATGAAATTCAACTATGCTGGGCTCTATCTTGTCCTTAGAGAAAGCCATGGTGAACCTGATCCACAAAAAGGGCTTCACGACATAAGTCGTAAAGCCCGAATCAGACATTATCTTTCTGTTACAAACTGTTACTCGTTACAAATACCTAAATCCTGCCAAGCACCCCATTGTCCATCTGAGCCAGGTTCGGTGTTTTTTGTCCACCACTGGGCTTTCCAAAGATGTCCGTTGGAAGATGCCTGATTACCCGCCACATAGACTTTGTTAACCTGCCAAACCGCAACGGTACACTCAGCTTGGCTCCCACCAGTCTGCCCTCCTGAAGGCGGATCAACAGGACTTTCATCACCAGTAGAAGCTGGCGGAGTCACGGATGTATTGCCACCGCATGCCCCAAGGTCTTTCCAAACTCCCCAAGCACCGCCGGTGCCAGGTTCGTTACTCTGAGTCCACCACTGAGCTTTCCATTGGTGTCCTTCGAAAGAGACTTGGTTGCCTGTGGTATACACCTTGCTGGATTGCCAAGCATCACCAGTGCACACATTACCAACAAAAATAGTTACCGAAGCCGAATTGCCAACAGCTCCTGCATCATCAGTGGCTGACGCCGAAAGTTGATACGTCCCTGTTTTTACATCAGCTATTGTTATATTAAAAGGTAATGAAGCGCCGACACCCTGAGAAATGCCATCCAGAAAAAATTCAACCACGCCAACGGAGCCATCATTGTCACTAGCCGTAGCTTGGACGCTTACATCGGCTCCTGCTGTAAATACCGATTTATTAGCCGGAAACGAGATGGTTACTGTAGGAAAACTGTTTCCTAAGTCGTCCTTCACGTATTTTTGAAAAACCTCAGTGAACGCAGATTTTTTTTGATCCACTCCACTACAGGTTGCGGAAAGAGATCCCGGGCAGCCGCCATTATCACGACCTGTAGACCACATCGATAGCATCCCCACCCAAGACAACTGTTCAGGTGCTACAGCCCATTCGTAAAGCTGCTGAGCATCTTTCAAATAAAATCGTTCTGAAGTGACGTCATTTTGACCAATCATTGGTGTGATACCAATTTGGGTGTCCACACCAAGTTCAACCATCTGACGATGTGTATTGGTGGCTGCATCAATGGCGTATTTCCCCATCTTACCTTCAGGGCTAGGTGCCGGATAATCGCCGTAGTCCATAGCCATGATATTTACCAGATCTACGCGAACCCCGTTTTGCTTGGCATTTTGAATAATAAAAAGCCCCTGCCCCGTGAGTCCTTGAGGCAAAACCGGCAGGCAATACGCCACCTTAAGCTCAGGGTTGGCAGCTTGAAGACCTACAATAGCTTTGTTTCGACGATCAATGGAAGCGCGGTCAGCTACAGCCGCTCCTTCAATATCAAAGTCAACCCATGTTAGCTTGTACATGTCTATCACAGATTGATACGCGGCCTGAAGTTCTGCAACATTACCATGTTTCAAGGCCAACTCTGTACCGCTTGCGCCGCCAAAGGAGACAATCACATCACCGCCAGCTCTTCTAACGGCTTCAACCTCTTCTAAATAGAATTTATCAGCCACCGGATAATATCCGCCCCAAGAGGGTTTTCCTGATGTGTCACTGACGACAAAGGCAAGTGTTGTATAGTTCTGAGAAGTCTTTTTTTGGTAATCAGAAATAGAGAAGGTAGGCCAGCTGCATACATCAACGTACGGAGCAAATATTTTGGAAGGAAAAGCCGCCAAAGAAGAGACGACAGATGTTGCAAGCAATGCCACAGAGCAAAGGATTAAGAGTATATTTTTCATCAGCATTCCTTTTTCGATAGGGATGAAGGCCAAGATTATAGCCTTCATCCCCTCGATCAAGTCCGACTCAATCGTGGTGTTAACCCGTGAACCGGACTAACACATTTTTATTTAGAGCAAATGCCCAAATCTTTCCAAGGGCCCCATGCACCACCAGTTCCTGGCTCGTTGCCACGGCTCCACCACTTCGCTTCCCAAATGTGTCCATTATGAGAAGCACGGTTTCCCGCTACATAGGTAGCGCTTGTAGACCATGGAGTGGCTCCGCCGCACTGCGAGTCCTGAGTGATTGTGGCGTTGGTTTGGATGGTAGCAGTTGCACCATCCCCGTCAGTCACCGTAAGACGCACTGCATATTTGCCTGCGGATGTGTAGGTATGGCTTACGGATTTACCTGTAGCTGATGCTCCGTCGCCAAAGCTCCAAGCGTAGCTGTAGACACCGTTGCCACCAGACGCACTCCCCGACATGGAGACAACTTTGCCAGCTTCACCTGAGTAAGGGCCACTTGAGAATGCACTTACAGGATCAGGTGTAGGCGTAGGAATAGTCTCATCCTTAGTGACAGTGATCACCGTTGTAGCGCTTACTAATCTTCGTTTACCATCAAACACATTCACAATGGTTGGATAAACACCTTCGGTGGTAAAGGTATGGGTTACAGGATTGCCTGTCCCCATTCCACCAGGACCGAAACTCCAAGAGTAATAATAAGGCGCAATGCCTCCCTTAACTGTGGTCTCAAGTTGGAGAGATTCTCTTACTTTCACAGAATAAGAAGCAGGCAAGCTCGCTGAAAACTCAACAGGCTGTGTATTCTCAGTGACATAAGCAGTTGCACTTGTAGAAGTTTTCAGTCCAGAGTTATCCGCTACGTACACAACTACTGGGTATGTACCCTTCGTGCCATAGATGTGGCTCACTGGGTTTCCAGTGGCGCTGCTTCCGTCACCGAAAGTCCACGTGCATGTGTAAGGAGCCTTGCCCCCTGCAATAGAAACTGAAAATGAAGCGCTGGCTCCGGCCTTTGCTGAAACAGTTCTAGCCATGCTGGCTGCAAGTTTAGGGACTGGATTTACGGAAGATTCATTTGCGAAGACTTCATTGATCTTGTTCACCAATTCGGACTTTACATTACTGTACTTCACAAGCTTGGGACCATATTTAGTGGCAGTTCCACCAAGTTCCAAGTCTCCGTAAACAGTCCATACAATGGTTCCGCCAAAACCGTTATCTACAATGTATTTAGATTTTACGGCAACGGATTCAGGGTTTTCAAAGCTTAAGAAGTAGTTGCCATTGGTAAGGTAAGGAACTTCGGCTTCTGTATCCCAGTGGTAAGTCCAACCACTTCCAGACCCCAATGCTTTTTGTTTAACAAAGAAGTAGTTAGGTGTGCCGTCGTAAACGTCCTTAGGCCAGTTTGTGTAATCAGCACTCGTGACGATGTTGCCATCAGGTTGGATAAATTCATCACGTTTTACTGTAGGATTGTTTACCTCTGCACCATCTTGGCAAATTACACCGCGACCATAGAAAGGAATGCCCATGTTTACTTTTTCACGGGGGATTCTGGCACTAATAATGTAATCGCGAAGGGCGTCCCAGTTAAATCGGGAAAAGTCAGAGTTGTTGTAATCGTGGACGTTAGAGTTGAATCCTGCTTTATCAGACCAACCACCGTTAAAGTCGTAGGTCATGAAGTTGAAGAGATCCATAACTTTATCCAGCTCAACCCAGTCAAACCCTTTCAACTTTTCAGAATCAACAGAAAAAGCTGCTGTCAGGAGTTTGTCATTACCGATTGCGGCTCGGATTTCGCGCATGAGAGTAAGGAAGTTTGCGTAGTCAGCTTGTTTGCCGGTGAAGTTCATGCCGGTAAATGGCCCTGGGTATTCCCAGTCGATATCAACACCGTCAAAGCCCATATCTATAAGCTGCTTAACGCCTTTTATGAAGTTAGCACGCTTGGCAGGACTAGCGGCTACATCAGAGAAGTGACGACACATACTCCAACCACCGATGGAGGCTACAAGCTTTACGCCGTTGGCATGAGCCTCGGCGATAAGACCTTTTGCACCACCAGGCTTAGGTAAAGGAAGAGGTAAAGGCTGGTTATATACACCCCAGGAAGGGTTAGACCAAGTAGACGAGCCTGCGGATGTTTGAAAACCGAGAGCATTAGCTTGCTTGGCTACAGATTCATTTATCCACCAAAGTCCCTGCATTTCGCCATACAGAATGTGGAGGTCAAAACTGCTGTAGACATCTGTATTCAGAAGACCTGCTGGTTCCTGAACTGTGCCCTCTTTGTAAATGTTTTTATTTCGGAAATCTCCGCTGTGCAAAGAACCGTCTTTGGCCACACCGAAAAAAGCGAAGTTGAGTATTGTGTATTTACTGAAATCCACATTCATATGTGTAAGAGCACCCTGCTGAGGAACCCCTGCTTTTTGCTCTTTCCAAGCATCCCAGTTTGTGATGTACCCCACCACATTTTTACGGTGATCATCGGTATTAGCTGAACCACCAGTATTAACAGCAGCAAAAGCTGTGCTCAAGAAAAGTGAAATAAAGAATGACAGTGTAACAAGCCAGGTAACGGGATTATGTCTTGTAAGACAACTCAAGAGTTTTTTCATGGCATCTCCTACCATTTTGGGATCAAACCCATTGTTACCCCCTAGCCCCCGTGTTCGGTTCACACACAGATGTGTTTTGCTTTAGCAAAGGACAACATCTGTTGAGTACCTCCTTTTGGCAATTTCATACGTTTTGCAGAAGTGATTACAACTTATGTTTTTCTTTATAAAATGCAGAAAAGAAAAATCCTAAATGCAATCAAACCGCTTTAGCACCTCATCCCTCCTAGACATAAGTTAAGTTGTTCATTGGTAAACATGAAATCAAATTGGTTTTCAAAAGTTTTATCATTATTGCCAGCTATAAATACAAACCTTACAGATACTTTGACTTCAAATGCTCAAGCCTTTTCACATCTTTAGAAAGTGACAAGATTGTTCTTTGTTGCCCTCTAAAATATTTCATCGAATGCTTTTGAAGCTTATAATGTTGTAGTAATTTTTTTTACTTATGTTTTATTAAGCAAAACAAAAATTTTACTTAGTAAAAGAACAAAAAAGTTACTTTATTTGAAGCAACAAAAGATATTCTGAAAACACATATACATTCATATTTATTTACGTCAAGTAACCAAGTACTTTTTTTGCTTATTTTTTGATTTAATACATTTTTTATAAAAATTTACTCATAACATTAATTTAATTTATAATCTTTTTTTGTTTTATTTAGCGCATGAAAATCAATTTATGCATTTAAAAAATGAATAAGTGTCAAAACTTTGTTTAATAAATTCTTTTTTGTGTTTTTTTTTACAATCTTAAAAGTTGTTTCTTTCGTATATATATTTAAGTTTTATTTCATGTTGCCTTCAATACATAATTTCAAATTCAAATTACATTCTATTTAGTTTAAACACATGTAATAAATAATAAAATTAATTCAAAATACAATTCTCTACACTACACCACAACAGTACTTTTATTCTAAATAAATACTGCACGTCGATGCATTAGAGTGAACAGTTCTAAGAAAAGTATATTACAACAAATAAGCAGCGTACCTACTGCTGAAATGAACAAAAAAGCTCTCGCACAAGGGTGCAGGAACTTATTTTTAAGACTTATAAAGACAAACATCATAGCCAACACGATAGTGATAAGAATCACAGAAAGTTGGGAGAAAGATTTGAAGCTGTAATCTGGTTAAGGTTTGTTCTTAGACAGGGAAAAGCATCCCAAAAAAACTACGATATTTGCAATCGAACAGATATTTCCACTTGATGACAATGAGAAGCTAATCCCCCTAATCTTCACTTTTAATTTTATAGGCGTAACAGCTTATTATTTATATTTTTTTACCATTGCCCATTACGCGTTATAAAAAATGAATCCACTCACCCTCTTGATCATGAGCAAATATCATACTAAAAAAATTAGATATCTTGAGACAGGAGGCATTAGGACTGAAGTAAAAGATACGAATACATCTTATTAAAACCAAAACAGTGCGTTATAATATGACTGCATTGTCCATTGTTGTTTCTCAGTATTCATTGGCACAAACTACCTTGGCTCACCGCCATTCTTAGCATAACGGCATGCTAAGTGTGCATTACGCTGAATGCTGCTTCCCGTAATAAACAGTTCGTTATTTCAAAAAGAAAGGAAGAATTATGTTCGTAAGAACCATTCTTAGTTGTTGCCTTTTAGTACTTCTCTCCATTCCTGCTAATGCTTACAACCAACTGCCAGGTGAAGGGGTAACGATTAAGCCAGCACGTGCCACATGGGTTAGCGGATACTTCCATGAAACCATTATTCGAAAAGGACTTGAAGAACTGGGTTATTCTGTAAAGAAGCCAAAAGACCTTTCTCCAGCTATTTTCTACAAAGTTGTTTCATTGGGAGATATCGACTATTGGCCTAACACATGGTTGCCAAACCAGAACCACCTGCTTAGCGACAGTGTGAAGGAAAGAGCTTCCCAGGTTGGTTATGTTCTCAAAGATGAAGGCTTACAAGGCTACTTAGTCAGCAAAGAATACGCTGATAAGTTTGACATTAAATCACTGGACGACTTTAAACGCCCGGAAGTAATTAAAGCCTTTGACCGTGATAATGACGGCAAGGCAGATCTTACCGGCTGTCCTTCCGGCTGGGCTTGTGCAAAGATTATCGATCGCCACTTAAAAGAAAACGGACTGAAAAAATACGTTCGACATATTCAGGCCTCATACGAAGCAGCCATGGCTTCAAACCTTGGCGCTTACAAAAGTGGTGAGCCAATTTTCTACTACGCATGGACTCCAAGCTGGACTGTCTTCAAATTAAAACCCGGCAAAGATGTTGTATGGATCAACGTTCCAGAGAAATACAACACACCGAGTGAGAAACCTCTGGAAAACGTAGTAGGTGCAGTCTCTTCTCCTATTAATATGGGATTTGAAGTTGCAAGCATTCGAGTTACAGCGAACAACAAGTTTCTTGAAAAGAACCCTGCTGCAAAGAAATTCTTCACACTATTCCGCATGAGTGTTGGCGACATGAACGCGCAACAGGTTAAAGTTCAGGAAGGCAAGAAGTCTCAAAAAGACATCAACGCTCAGGCTGATGAATGGATTGCAGCGAACAAAGAACTCTGGAATAGCTGGCTTGATCAGGCTCGACAGGCTGCAAACTAATACCATAACCTTCATGGTAACTCTGAAGTCTCTCTCCTACTAAACGGCAGAAAAGACAGAACGCTCTTACATAAAAATGTAAGAGCGTTCTTTTTTTAATATTTTTTGCCAGCTTGAATGACAGCCCAATTAACATTCCGAAACATACACTTCGAGTTTTGTATCTGCTAAAAACAATATGTGTCACTGCTTGCCATATATTGTTCTCAAGTCTTTGAGTGCCAAAGAAAGAAAGCCTATTTCCTAAATTTCTCAGTATCCTGAATTCTGTATCAGGCAGCATCTGGAACTCAATATTCCATAAACAATTGCTAACAGGATCCCTCTCGCAAAAGATTTTGTTCTTGTGGCAAAATAATCACTTGTTGTTAAATTGAATGCGCTGACTAGTTGTAAAACAATTCTGTCCTTGCAGCTGGTCAAAATAATTAGAATATCTTTTCCCCTCATGATTTCTTTCCAGGCCGTAAGCATCATAAGCGTAAGAGGACAGGCGCTATCCGCCTTGCAGCTTTTGGGTGTGGTGTTACTATTGGCGGAATTGTTTTAACGGCTATTTCGTAGTTAATGGGACATATTCCAAGGAGGAACTAACAATGCCTATGTATCTCTGTCATTACACTTGCAATCCTGCCGCTTGGCCCGTCGATCGTAAGAAAGAAATAGAGGTCTGGACCTCAATGGTTAAAGATGCCGACATGCTGGCTGAAGGTGAAGGGCCGGTTAAATTTAATGGCTGGATCACCAATACAGAAGGGTATGCTTTGGTTGAAGCAAAATCCAAGAAGGAAGTCATTCTATTATGTGCGAGATTCTGGCCATATTTCCATAACGACATCAGAGAAATAATTCCAGCGCACGAAGCTGGAGAGGCAATTCTGACAGGCGCCACTCAAGGTTGGGAAAATCGTTAAAAAGATGACGCCTCGTGCGTGAGGTAATGAACATTGTGTGTACCATTGTTCAGTGCGTACTTCACACTCTTATCTACTCTTTCAAATGAAATGCACGCAGTCGATATGCTATATAATTTGTTCCACAATAGATTGAATCCGTTATGAAGAGGGAACCTAGAAAGCTACCCTAGTTATAAATCGAATCGGTACAGAAAAAATTTGAAATTCTTCCGTCATCAGATAGGTGTTACCTTACAATAAGCAGAAGGCTCTTACATTTTCATGTAAGAGCCTTCTTGCTGACCTCCGCCTATCCCCCTTCTCTACCACTGTCGTCTTAAAATTAGTCCGATTTCTAAGTGTTGCAGCTGGAAATATGTAGTTTGCACAATTGCGTAAGGCTACAACCTAAATCACACTTTACCAAGAAATGCTGAATGGGCTTCTTCTAGTGCCCTTGGAATTTCATCAGTACGTCTTTCATGTGCATCATTCGCGCAAAATAGAGACCGCTATGTTTGAGGAAAAAGACGCAAGGAGCAATTACATAGCGGGGCTTCGTACGAAATTGGTAACAGAGCAACAAAAGACGTTTCTCAATGTTAGTTGTTGTTTTCGACGTGGTAACGTGCACTGGACATCGGTACTGTTGGGTATTTCGCCACATCATTAGGAGTAAAAACAATCACACGGGCTATGCTTGTTCGACTGGCAAGGCGATCATACATTTCAACAAGGTAGTCAGAGCATTCAGACAAGCCTTTCTCTTTGATGAATTTGCTATATTTTTCAAATTGTTGCGTCGTATCTAAAGCATTCATGCTGTAAGTGTTTTTACACCAATCTTTATCCCACTTAGCCACTTTCTCCCCACCAAGTTGCTTGAAGTAATTATTTCCTGCTGGGGATGACATACGTTGAACAAAAAGAATCGTTTCGCCATCGGTATATATTTTTGAATGCATGGTCCCACGCGGAAATTGGCCGCTCACTTCCGTATTCAGAGGGATATTTACTGAGAGTTGACCTATTTTTTGAAAATCAGATGGAATAGTAAGCGCATACGCGCCACTGCCTATTTTACTACCTGAACTATCAGTATCAGTTTGAGGTGATCGTTCAAAAAAAGAGACAATTAATCTTTTAATTACATTCATATAACAACCTAACTTTTTTGACATATTGCGAAATCGTTCGGGATATTTCAATTTTGGACGGTGAAGCAAATCTGTATAGCGATTAAGTGCCCTGTTACCAATGAAATGTTCTTATAAACTTTCTTGTTGAAAGCAATCTGCAATTTATTAAACACACGTAGTCTGCGTCAGTTTTGTTGTCACGTGCAATCAGTGATCTTGTTTCAATCTTGTAATACATAGTGAAGCCATTATGTTGAATCAAGCTGAAGATGGAAAGGAGTGCTTAAAGGCGTTGAACAAAAAAAGCTCTTACACTTTCGTGCAAGAGCATTCTCTATGGAGCCTTTCCTTTTGCCAGATCGATAGCCTGAGTATGCAGTCTTGTATCCATTATGGTTAGATCATAAACAGGTGACACGAAACGGGGTGAGGTCGGGAACCATAAACAATATCTGATGTCATAACGCCATCAGCTTTTTACTCCATACATTCATACTTTCGATCCCGTTTGCAATGCATGTGTTATTCGGTAGTCGTCCGCAATAAGTATATCCTGCACGAGCGAATGTTATATTCATTCCGGGTGATATGGCTCTGGCAATAGTGTAGGCAGTAATTATCCCCATAGTACGCATAGCAGACTCCATCTCAGCAAGTAACGCTGAAGCAAGCCCTGTGCTCCTATGTTCAGGAAGTGTGGCAAAATCGGTCATCTCGACGTTCTTAACGCCAGAGTCTACTTCCGCAGAAGCCAAAGCCACTAGTTGTCCTTCAAAACGCGCTCCCCAATAATGTGTTCCTTCATTCATGGTTTGCTCTACAAAAGCAGCATCATGCACAGGAAATGGGTATTTTTTAAAGACTTGCTGAAAAAGATCTACTATTTCTGGAACATCTTTCTTTTGCAAAGGGGTTATCGCATACCCTGCAGGCAGTTCTTTACAACTTTCATTTGCCTTTTTTTGCGCAAGAATACGTACACTTTCAAACGTAGAGCCTAAGGGTTCATCCCGTCTTTCAGGCATTAAGTATTTTGCAACAAAAACGCCATCCCCGCGATGTGCATACATGTTTGGAACACGCACTTCTTCCTCAAAGCTTTGCGCTTTGAACGCATCAAGCATCACTTCGGGAACCTTTGCGATGACCTTTGAGTATCCTTCAGCTAATGCAATATCTGACAGGCTACGTGCAGCAACATCTGGAGAACTTCCCAACTTGAGCAAGTAAACTCTGTTGCTACTGCGCCCATGCTGAATAGTATTTCCCATTATCAACACCACACGATCCGGCTGCATCATCTCTCCTGTCCATACGTTCATTTTCTTTCGGTGTGAGACTCAAAGTTTCATCCCAATCACATAAAAGCTTTTCAATACCGATTGCCTTTTCACAGCCGTCGTCCTCTTTTAGAGTGAGAGTGCACTTTTCGCACTTTCTGTCACAATAGTGAGAATCGTAACTTTCGGGCTCATTATAGGTGGTAATTACACCCTCATAGTTTCTGAGTACAACCTTATGTGTTCCCCACGAGACAATGTAGTTTGGCATTACAGGAATTTTCCCGCCACCACCCGGGGCATCAATGACATATGTGGGGACAGAGAAGCCAGAGGTGTGACCTCGCAAGCTTTCAATAATCTCAATGCCTTTGCTCACAGGAGTACGGAAGTGAGTAAGGCCTTCTGACAAATCACATTGATACAAGTAATATGGACGCACTCTGTTTTTAACCAATTTTTGATTCAAGGTACGAATCAATCGCTGGCAATCGTTGACGCCCGCCAACAAGACACTCTGGTTGCCCATTGGAATCCCAGCATTGGCCAACATTTCAAGCGCCTTTCGTGAAGAAGCGGTCATCTCTCTTGGATGGTTAAAATGCGTATTCATCCAAAGTGGGTGGTGTTTTTTTAACATCTCAACAAGGTCAGTTGTTATTCGCTGGGGAAGCACAACCGGCATTCGCGTCCCTATACGAACAACTTCAACGTGGTCAATGGAGCCAAGTTCTCCCAAAATCCAATCAAGTCTGTCATCCGAAAGCATTAGCGGGTCACCGCCGGAAATTAATACATCTCGCACCCGTGGATTGTTACGAATGTAATCAAGCCCCTTTTCCATCTGCTTACGATCGGGAATAAAGTCCATATCGCCAACTTTGCGCTTGCGAGTGCAGTGTCGGCAATACATTGAACAAATATTACTTACGTGAAAGAGCACCCGATCAGGATATCTGTGTGTAATACCCGGCACTGGACTATCTTTCTCTTCATGCAAAGGGTCAGCCATGTCATGCTCTAAGACGTCCATTTCACGCACAGAGGGAAAGCACTGTCTAAAAACAGGGTCATTCTCATAATCATCCACTTCAATAAGGGATAAATAATAAGGAGTAATTGAAATTGGAAACTGCTCTGCTGTAGCCTCGTAAGCCATCCGCTGATCATCAGTAAAAGTTATCCCGAGCAATCTTTCAAATGTTTTAACATCACGAATACTATGGCGAATATGCCATTTCCAATCATGCCATCGCGATGAGGGGCCTTTTTCGTCAAGTCCCTGAACAAAAGCTTTTTGTCGGGCATTAAGGGGGGTCATATACAATCCTTATGTTTATTAAATAGGATGACTGTAGAAGCGTATTGTTACGACGTCTTTAAACGACTCAGGACTACTGTAAATCTGAAACGCAAAGTATAGGAAAAAAGAAACTGCAAAAAGTGTCCATATAAGAATAAAGACTACATTCGAAATTAACAGCCGCTTGTCATTTTCCATTTCTTTCTCCTTTCACGCTACGCATTCATAGCACTCAATCAATGACGAATTACGCTAATACAACACTTAAGATACATCATGGATCATAAAACAAAAGGGGAAGGTTTGGGGGGTGATCGGGGGATGAGCATGTACCCGAAAATAATGAAAAGAACCTGTCAAGGCAAAAAAAGTTCAACTCTCCGTTGTATATGAAAAGATTACAGCACGTCATGACATCATTCCGACCGGACATGTGCTGGCGAATCTTAATGCAGGAGAAGGCAAAACTGTTTGAGTTGAATAGCGTGCCCATGATCTTCAATTTCATTTACTACTCGCTTATAAAGCTAAGAGAATTGTTCCCGAAACTATAGCTATGTCTGGTCAATAATTGGCCAAACAACATTTGAAACTCGACATATTCATTTCAAAACTGAAATCAACGTTGAGAATACATACAAATTCGACGAACTGACACAATCTACCTTTCGACGCTGTAGCGCGGCAAACTGGTGTTACAGCTCAGCATAGAGGGCTTTCCCGCTGGAGTTCTAAAACTGACGAAAGGCGAAGATAGATATAAAAGAAAGCTCCTAGCTTAATACGCTAGGAGCTTTCTTTATGCGCAATTTCAGGGAGGGAAGCTTATGTATCCAATTTTCTTGTACATATCTTTCAAGGTTCGGCCTGTATACGTAAGGAATGAATATGACCAAAAACCTCGCCACCTCTCTCGGCATACTTTCGGTCATTGGCAGCGAAATAGCATAATAAGGAATCTATGTCGAAGAATGTAGTCTTGCATTCACGAGGCAGTGACACGCCTCAACTCTGCTTGAAGACGTATATTTTTCTGAATCATTTTACATATTCGACACCGAGTTGTTGTTTTGTTTCACCTATGGATTTTGGAAGCATGCCCATCACAACGGTGGTCAATACGCAAAGTCCGTAGAATAACCACATCATCTGCATTCCGGTTAAATTAAGTATTTTTCCGCCAGTAAATACAAAGGTTGCTACGCCCAGTCCGAGTAATGTTTGGTAGGCAACAGAAAAACACATGAGCTTGGTAGAAGCTGTTTGCATTCGAACCATAATTAACGTTGGAATGCATGGAGGGTATAACGCCATGAAAAGCATTAATGCTAAAGCATGGAGCGAAGTAAAACCTTCTTCCCCTTCTTTCATACTTTCCTGAACTGATTTGTTGCTTCCATCAACTGCGTAGATAGCACCTAGTGTTGCTGCGCTATTCTCCTTTGCGGCAAACGCTGAGAGTAAAGCAATATTGATGCGCCAATTGAATCCGGCATATTGAGTTACAGGCTCTAAAGCGTGTCCCATCATGCCAAGGAAACTGTTTTCAAATTGCGCTGCCCGTAATTCTCTGCGTAGCTTTCGTCTTGTTCGTTGGACGTTACGCAAAGCTTTAGCAATTTTTTATTGCATCTGTACCTTGTTTAGCAGCAATACTGTAAAATTGCGGATTTTTTGCGGCAAATTTTTGTTGGATTTCGTGTAATGTTGCAGGGTCTTTTACTCCACGTTTTTGCTTTTTTGTATCCGTCGGCAAACAGAATTAAATCCATAAGATTTTGTTCATCCACTGCATTGTGGAGCGTAGTGGCAGACGTTACATCTAAAAATTTTGTGACAGCTGCTGTTTCTTTTTGCTCAAAACCATTTTGTACTTCGGTAGATAGTGTTGGAAAATTGATGAGCACAAAGACAATTACAGCTACGGCAATGACGACAGTGACGATTTTTTTAACAAAGAGCCACATGCGTTCTAAGGCACGGTGTAATACGCCTGATACCGTTGGTAGATGGTATGCAGGCATTTCCATAATGAACGGTGCACTTTCGTATTTGCTCAACACTGTAAGTGATAAGGCTTTTGCTACAGGCAGAGCCATAAAGAGAGTCACCGTTGCGATGAAGAACATTGCAATTCCTGAATGATCGCTAAAGTAGGCGCTGATCAAAATGAGATACAATGGCACTTTTGCGAGGCAGTTCATCATTGGCACAACCATAAGTGTTGTAAGACGTGCCCGTTCATCCGGAATGGCCTTGGTCGCCAATACACCCGGAATGGCGCACCCTCCTACGTATACACCACCAAGAATAAGCGGCAAGGTTGATTGTCCGTGCATACCGAATTTACGGAACAGCCGATCTAAAAGAAACGCCATGCGCGGCATGTAGCCACTGTCTTCAAGAATTGCGATCAAGCTGAAAAGTAAAAAGAAAATAGGTAAATAATTTAAGATTGCGGTAACGCTCTGAATTGTCCAGCTTCCGAGAGAACGACTTACCGGATCAACAAGAAAGTTTGGCTGTGGGAAAATTTGCATCAGGAAGTCACCTAGTGCCGCCCACATAGGCCATACGCGTTGTGCTAAGTCGTTTCCTAGAACAATCGACACCTGATATAAGCAAAAAAGAATGGCAAACAAAATGATCGGGCCAAATACTTTGTGACAAATGTATCTGTCTAGTTTGTCAGAAAAAGTCTCTGCAGCTTGACTTCTGGCAGTGACGCACTCTTTGCAGATGGAAGCACATGCTTCGTGGCGTTTTTTTGCAATAAACCTTTCAATATCTTGACCTGTTACTCGCATGAATTCTTCTCTGTACTCTTCTACAGATGCGAGAATAGCTGTGGATGTTGCTAAAAGATTTTGGTTGGTTTTACTTACAAAAGCTAATGCTTCCGCATCATTTTCCAGAAGTTTGATAGCAAGCCATCGCAAAGGATAATTTTTCGTTGATAGTGGTAAAAGCTCTTCTGCTACCTTAGTTATGTAAGATTCTAGTTCTCCGTAATCTATCGTATAATTTCGCTGAGGATTTTCATCTGTTGCAGTCATGCTTTCTGCTAACGCATCGAGCAGTTCTTTACGCCCGAAAGATTTTTTCCCAATGGTTCGAATTACACGAATGCCAAGCTGCTGCTCCAGTTTGGATGAATCAACAGAGATGTGACGCCGTTCAGCCACATCAACCATATTCAGAGCAAGAACTGTGGGCTTTTCCATTTCGAGCAATTGCAGCGTTAGGTACAGATGACGCTGTAAATTAGAGCAATCTGCTACATCAATAAGTACCTGCGGATCGTCATGAAGAATTACGTCCCGCGCGACCCGCTCTTCAAGTGAATAGGATGTGAAGCTGTATGTTCCAGGAAGGTCAACAAGTTCAACGGATGTGCCTCCTACAGAGAGGATTCCTACTTTTTTTTCAACAGTCACACCGGGGTAGTTGGCAACGTGCTGTCTTGCACCTGTTAACATATTAAATACGGTAGATTTTCCGCAGTTTGGCTGTCCTGCTAATGCAATGGTACTAACTTTATTCACAACAGCACCTTTCGTCTGAACGGGAATATAATAATGGGACGCTCATACGCTACCTATCCTTATGTGTTGCTGCTCTGCCCTAGGGGGCAGCACAGTCTGAATTTTACACAGCATTAATTCTACTGGTTAGTGAACGATTACTTTGATTGCGATGCCGCGTTCTAAAATCAATCTTCCGTCGCCAATTGAGATGATCATTGGGCCTCGACCCGCGTTCACAACTACTGCGAGCTTTGTTCCGGGGTATACTCCCAGTGACTCCAGTCTTGTTGTGGCACAACGACCTGCATCTATAGTAACTACGCAGGCATTAGCCCCTGCGAGAATGGTATTGAGTGTCTTTTTCATTGTAAAACCCTTATGCTTGAAACAATAAAAACCAATCATTTAATAGTATTGTGGATGTGACATGTCAAAAAAAAGAGTAAATTGACATTGGGTGTCAACTTACTCTTGCGGCATAGTAAAAAGCAGTTATTAAATGAAAATGAATGTCATTCGCTCAAATGCTTGCCTTTCATACTGAGGCGTTGTAAGCACTTGTTTACCGACATAACTCGTGGAGGTGTTTATAGAAAATGAGTGAGCCTTTGGGGATTTTTCAAGATTATCTTAAAAGGAAAGGGCTCAAGGTCACAACGCAGCGCGAATTCATTTTGCATGTTTTTATTCGGCTAACTACACCGGTAACGGTGGATGAGCTGTATCAGGAAGTTGTAAAGCTAGACCCAACAATTAGTATTTCTACCCTGTACAGAACGATTAAGCTTATTGCGGGATGTGGCCTTGCCAGTAGCGAGCAGACAGATGAAGGTGCAATCCATTACAAGCCAGTTGTTGAAGTACGTTTTGTTATGGTTTGCGAGTGCTGCGGAACTGAAACGCCTTTCGTAAACCCTTATCTGGATTGCATTCACAATGAGGCATCACGCCAGAAGGGTTTTGAACTCCGAAGATGTCATACTGTTATTTACGGCATCTGTAATAACTGTCGAAAAAGAGAGGTTGCCATACCCATAACGTCTTTAACAATTACAGCGTAACTATATATTCGCTTCCACTTTTTACATACCAAGTTTTCTACCAGTTCTTTCTGTTTAGTCCGCAGAAAAATTCTTTGAAAGTCCGTTAGTAGCCTCTGCATATTGCATTGGCATAACTATTACCTATGGCTCATGTGAATGAGTTACATGGAGACGGACACCAATGTATCGTACGTATTATATAGCTCTTCTTTTCCTTGCGGGGCAGCTGCTCTCTTTGGCGCCAGCTTACGCAAGTTCAAAACAGGCTCAGTCACTTGCTTCGGGCACGATAGCCGTCGAGCAAAAAGCTCAGAAAAAAATTAGTGCATGGCAGCAGGAAAAGCATAGTGTCATCGCGCAGATTAACAATAAGCAAGTTGAATTTGACTGGCTTACTCATCAAAAAAATAAATATTCCCGCTACATCAAAACGCTCGAAGGCAATATTGCAGAAATGAAGCGCCAGCAGCAAGAACTTGAAATGATTGCTAACGCTGTTACGCCTCTTCTTGAAAATACCGTTGCCCGACTCGAATTCTTTATCGATGAAGATCAACCGTTTTTGTCTAAAGAACGACAGGAGCGCATGTCCAATATTAAAAAAGCTCTTGCAGACCCGCATCTAGCGCAGGCTGAACAGCTCCGCCGTGTTTTAGAAACTCTTGAAGTAGAAACAGGATATGGCTCAGGTATTGAGATAGATAGCGAAGATGTAGTGCTTGAGGGGCAGCCTTTGCGTGCAGAAACTGTTCGCGCTGGTCGCCTAGGTTACTATTGTGTTTCTCCGGATAAACAACAGGTCGGCATATGGTCTCCGGTAAAAAAAGAGTTTGTTATGGTTGCGGATAGCAACAAACAAGCCGTTCTTTCCTTGCGAACTATTGCACGCCGCAAACAGATTGTTGAAGTAACTCCTTTGCCTCTGGCCATTGAAGTGACTTCGGTTCCGACTCCATCGTCGTCAGTTGAATCTGTTGCAAGCCGCTCTACTTCTCCGGAGAAAGAATAATATGCGTACCTCAATATCCACCGTTCTTATTGCTCTATTTTTATTATGCAGCTCAGTGACTTCTTTTGCTGTTTCAGCGGACGAGGTCAGCCCTGAGCAATGGCAAAAGACTATTAAGACACTAAAACAGCTGAACATCACACATAAGACTGATGTTAAAAAAGCACTCGACTTATCCTCTCAAAACAAGGTGCAATTAACAGGAAAGCTCGCGCAACTTAAAAAAGCTGTATCTAACACAGACATACAGGTTCATACCCTGACTGCACGTTATCAAAAGCTGATTAAGGATGAGGCGAAGCTTACTGCATTGCTTAAAAGTCGTCGGGAAGAGATTAAAACTTTTGAAGGAACCGTGCGTACTGCTGCAAAGCTTATGCAGGATCGTTCCCGTACCAGTTTTTATACGCAGCAGAATCCGGAACGCCTCGCCGCTTTTGCAACCTTACTCGCACCGGATAGAATGCCTGGCTTGACCGATCTGACCAGGCTTATTGAGATGTACTTCAACGAGCTGCAAGCCACTGCCGATGTGTCTCGTTACTCAAGTACTATTATCGGTTCAGATGGTCAGCCAATGGATGTTGAGATTATCAGAACCGGTACGTCGTCTGCGGTATATCAGTCCAGTACTGGTGAAGCAGGTTTTCTGCAGCTGACTGGTGATGGAACCGTATCGCAAAGCGTTAATGGTATATCCTCGCAGCTCAGTGGCACTATCTCCGCAGCCTTTGCAGGTGAACAGTTCCTGCCGCTTGATTTTAGCCATGGCGCAGCTTTTATCCGTTTTATCGCTGAAGAAGATACGTGGAAAAAAATTGCTGCTGGCGGTGCTCTTGTATGGCCTATCCTCGGCATTGGTGCAATTGCTCTTCTGCTTGCCATTGAGCGCTTTATCACCCTGAGTCGCTTGCGTCGTTCATCTCCCAAAGAGCTTACTGTTATTCTCGAACATGCCGAACATGGTGAATGGGAAGAGTGCCATACTTTACTTGAAAAACGGAGCACTCCTACAGCTCGAGTGTTGAATTCAACGCTTAAGAAAGCACAAGGAAGCGCCGCTGCGTTGGAAAAAGGCATGGAAGAAGCACTGATGATTGAACTTGCCCGTATGGAGCGCTTCCTGCCTACAATGCAAACTCTCGCCGCCGTAGCTCCACTTCTTGGTCTTCTAGGTACCGTTACCGGTATGATTAACACGTTTCAGGTGATCACACTTTTCGGAACAGGCGATCCGCATATGCTTTCCGGTGGTATTTCAGAAGCACTTGTCACAACGCAGCTCGGGCTTGCCGTGGCTATCCCTATTATGATGCTCCATCACCTTTTGAATAGCCGTGTTGATCGCCTTGCTAATGATATGGAAGAAAAGGGAACTGCTCTTATCGCCACCATTCTCAATAGGAGATAGGCATGAGCATCACATCTGAATTACTTGGCCAATATCACGCAGGTGGTTTTGTCCTTATTCCGATCATTCTTACGGGGCTGGTAATGTGGTGGCTTATTCTGAGTAAGCTATGCACGCTTGTTCAGTTTCGAAAACATGAACGATCACTTGAAGAATTACAGACTAATCCACCACCTGAATGGCATTGGCAACACTCGCTGCGACAGGATTTTGTCAAGCTGCGTTGCCGCGATGATGAGGTTAACCACGCATTGATGTCAGCTTTGGGAAATACGTGTTGTGAATCTATGGCAAAGGGAGTTTCGACTATTGCTCTACTTGCCGCTGCCGCACCGCTTTTGGGGCTGCTAGGAACTGTTACAGGTATGATCAGCACCTTCACCATTATTGCTGAATTTGGGACAGGTAACGCCAGAGGATTAGCCGAAGGTATTTCGCAGGCACTAATTACAACACAAGGCGGTTTGCTTGTCGCCATTCCCGGATATATTGCCGTGAACATGCTGCAACGGCGCATAGGTAGTCTTCAACAGCGTATTGATCTGTTTTTAACGTATCTGGATGAACAGCCTCGCGGTGTAGCCCACGATGTTCAGAGTTCATCAGAACTATCCTTCCGGAGTAGTATTCATGGCTAATGTACGGACGAAGAGACGTCGGAAGCAACAAAGTGAACTGAATATGACACCACTTATTGATATGGTGTTCATTTTGCTTATATTTTTCATTGTAACGACAAGTTTTGTAAAAGAGTCAGGTGTAGAAATTAACCGCCCAGTCGCAAACACCGCTGTGGTTAATGAAAGTACAAGTCTCATTATAGGAATTACAGAAAGCAATGAAGTTTGGATAGAGGGTAAAATATATGATGTTCGCTCTGTCCGCGGGTACATGAACCGCTTTCTTGCTGAGACACCGGAAGGGGCGGTTGTCATTACTGCGGATAGAGAGTGCCGAAGTGGTCTGCTGATCAAAGTCCTTGATTCGTGCAGGGAAGCTGGCGCAACCAATCTAAGCGTAGCAGCCAGGACACCATCATGATGAAAGTGCCCTATCGCTCAATTCAGTGGGTTTGTTCGGGAGCACTTGCGTCAGCACTTGCGGTGTTGTTGTTACTCGCCCCTGTTTTTTTGAAGCAGGATGTTGATCCGTCAGACGTGGCGCGGTTTTCACAGCCTGTGTCATTGCGAAAGTTAACGCAGACACCGCCTGAACCTGAAGAAAAAATGCCGGAGCAGGAGGAGCCAAAGCCGGAGCCGTTGACCGCAGAACCGCTTGCGCTTTCTCCGATTGCTGCCCCGCCAGTATCGCCGATTCAACCAGAAATCTTACATGTTGATATCGGAGCAAACCTTGCTCAGGCCGTAGCCATATCGATACCACGTCATAGCGGAGTGTTGTCACTTGGGGATGTTGATGAAGCGCCTGTTCCTATATTCACACCACCGCCAATGTATCCGTCAAAAGCACGCAGAAGGCGTTTGGAAAGCAAGCTAATTATAAAAATGATTGTAACATCACAGGGGAATGTCCAGAAAGCCACCGTAGAAAGCGGGGAGTATCTGGAAACGTTTCGTGAGCCCGCATTGCGAGCTGTAAGGAAATGGCGCTTTAAACCGGCACAACTGCATGGCAAACCTGTCGCTGTGCTGGTAACACTTCCATTGGAGTTCACATGCAAAAATTAATTATATTGATCCTGTTTGGCTTATGCCTCCAGTTCTCAATCGCTGGCAGTCCTGCTTTTGCGGGGAAAAATGATGCGGTGAAGATAAATGCAGCACTTAAAGCGCTGCAAGAAGATAAGCCCGCAAAAGCTCTAGAGATTTTGACGCATATGTTGGAACAACCAAAGCCGGAAATTACAGCACTTCTTATTGCAGGGAATGCGTATATGCAGTTGGGGGAAAATGAGAAAGCTCTTGCCCTGTATCAAAAAGGAGTAGCCATTTTTCCTAATGATATTGGATTGCTGCAAAACAAAGCAATTGCTCTGTATTACTTGCAACGTTTTAGCCCTGCCGGTGATGCTTTTGCTCTTCTTTCCAAGTTTCAATTAGCAAAAGCGAAAGAAATAAAAGAAGAGGTCGAGGCAAAAACTGGACAGGCTCCGGCTTGGTATAAAAGTCAGTATCAGGCTGCTGTTTGCTACTATAAGTCGGAACATTACAATAAGGCTTTGACTGCCGTGATGCCTCTTCTTTCGTATCGCAAAACATCACAAAGCGTAGATGCTAAAAAGCTGTTGGCTCATATCTATATCGCATTGGAACAATGGAAAAAGGCCTCGGCGCAACTGGACATACTGGTTGCTACACATTCAAAGGACAGATCTTTGTGGCTATTGCTTGCGAACGTGGACATTCGCCAAAACCGGCTGACTAAGGCTTCATCAGCATTACAGGTTGCTCATTGCATGCACCCCCCCACTCGTTCAGAGTGCGTTCGGTTGGCAAAGTTGTATTTGCAGGTAAATGCCCCGTTGCTTGCAAGTAAGATTTTGTTGGCTAGTCCACAAAACCTTACAGCCTCCCAGCATGACCTTATGGCGATTGCCTATGAGAGGGCTGGGTATGTGGAGAAGGCTGTTTTGTCTTTGCAAGAAGCGATAGCGTTGGAGGATACGAGCAAGCGGCACTTGGAATTCGGAAAGCTTTTGTATCGAAATCAGCTGTATGAGAAAGCCATTGAGCCATTGAATGTCGCGTATACCAAGGCGAAAAAGAAGGGGCTACCGTTGTATCTTCTCGGACAATGCTTTTTGAATATGAACAACTACAATAAGGCGACAACGTTGTTTGTAAAAGCAAAGAAATATCGAAGCGTACGTTCTAATGCAAAAAATGCCTTGTCGTTGATAAAGCATATACAACGTATGCAACAGGAAAGTGTAACCGGGTAAATAAATTAGCTCGGAAAATACATTAACAGCAAATAAGGATTGGAAGATGGTTACAATACAAGAAGTTGATAGTGTTGAGATACTAAGCCTTCAAGATAACTATATCGATGTGCTGGCAATGGATAATTCAGAAGTTGTTCAGCGCCCATCCCTTTTTGCACAAACTGGTGATGCTGAAGGAACGGTGTCAAATGGCCCGCTTGCTGAACATGGCTTTTCTTCATTCATCACAGTATCTTTTGGCGGTCAGAAAAAGAGTATGCTTTTTGACTTTGGCTGCTCAGACAATGGAGCGTTGTACAATGTGGATTTGCTTTCTATAGATCTAGCACAAGTTGATGAACTTGCACTTTCTCATGGGCACTTTGATCACTTTGGGGGAATGGAACAGCTCGTACAGCGCATAGGAAAGAATTCTTTATCGCTTGTGGCACATCCCTCTGTTTTTAAGGACAGATATGTACGAACACCCACAGGTCTTAAGCTAGATTTTCCAGCATTTAATAAAGAACAGGTGTTGTCCATGGGGCTTTCTATTAATGACACCTCTTCTCCTTTCCCTATGCTTAATGGACACGCGTTGTTTCTTGGAGAAATTCCTAGAATAACCAGCTTTGAGCAGGGAATGCCAAATGCCTTTTGTTTGAATGATGGTGTTGAGTGCCCTGACAGTATTGAGGATGATTCCTCGATGATCTTTAATGTTAAGGGTAAAGGGCTTGTGGTCTTGTCTGGCTGTGCCCATGCAGGAATAGTGAATACGGTAACGCATGCTCTTGAGGTTACAGGTGCATCAAGTGTGTACGCCATCATGGGGGGATTCCATCTTTCCGGCCCGTATCATGAGCAGTTTATTGAACCTACAATCTCCGCATTACAAGCCATTGCTCCGCGCTACATAGTTCCTGCGCATTGCACGGGACGAAAAGCAACACAAGCGATAGAGCAAGCCATGCCTGATGCGTTTATCTGCAACATGTCGGGTACTACTCTTCGATTTTAGCCGAACCTTTCTTTTTCATTCAACACCGATTTATGGAAATAGTTGTGCGCAGTTTTTTGATCTCTGCGCACAACCATTTCTTATGATGTTAAAAATGATTCGTGAAGTGTTAGTGTAACTCGTTATTCTTTCTTACAACGCTAATGGACTTTCAAAGACTGGTAACAAAACTATGGCTAGGTATTGAAAATGAAACTCATAATCAAACTATTTTTTCTATGCTCACTGCTCATCGCAACCCCTGCAAGTGCTCACACATTGCATTTTACGCAGGACGATAATGGCGACAATACAGTTGAGTTGATTGGAATGTATTCGACTGGTGAAATTGCTGCAAACACCCCCATTAAGCTTATTGGAAAAGAAAGTGGGAAAGTGCTGTGGCAGGGACGAACCGATGAAGACGGCTATTGCACTTTCACACGCCCTGCCATGACCTATGAGGTTGAGCTGGACGCCGGTGCGGGTCATCAATGTCGCGAGGACGGTATTTAATCACTGTGCGTAATTGTACTTGGAGATTCTGTTGATCACTCAATTTAAAAAATCGATGCTTGGGAGCCTGATGGCTGTCACTGTTTTTTTGGCAGTTGCAGGCACAGCTCAGGCCCACTCTCTTTGGGTAACTCTGTTTGAATCACATACCCATGAGCCGGGCCATATTGTCTCTGTTATCGGATGGGGGCATACCGCACCATTTGACGATTTGTTGGCATCACCGAATGGTTCCGCGTCTATCGAAGATTATTATGTGATGGCGCCAGATGGGAAAAAGTTTCCATTGGGTGTACCGACTTCTGAAGCGACACTTGAAAAGCATGAACCCTATACACACATTGCCCGCAGTGATGCCGGAATCCGCAAGATTGATATCTTAAAGGATAGTCCGGAAGGTACGTATCAGGTTGTTGCTAAGAATAAAGAAGGCTTCTTCACACGCTATACAAATACCAACGGTAAAATGCGTATGGCTCCAAAGCCGATTGATCAGTTGAAAGATGTGAAAGAAGTTTTGGAAAGTGCAAAATTTACCATGGTAGGCAAATCCTATTATACTGTTGGTAAATGGAGCACTCCTAAGAAATTGGGTACCGAACTTGAAATTATTCCAACATGTGATCTTTCAAATGTACATCCCGGTGACATGGTTACTTTTGATGTCTTCTTTATGGGTAAGCCCGTAACAACAGATAGTAACGCCATTAATTATATGACGTTGACCAGCGACACCTTTGGCGGGCCGGACGGCTTCTTCCTTTCAGCCTATATAATGAACGGTAAGACACAGTTCCGGATACCGGAAAACGGGCATTGGGTGGCCAATGTTTACATCTCGCAGGATGTAAAAAAAGACGGTCCACTGGCAAAGCTTGCTAAGCAATGCAGCAAAGTTTTTTCCGGCGCCACTGTCAGCTTTACAACTAATCCGTAACATAATGCCCCGCTTCGGCGGGGCAAACTTATTCAGGTGGGTTCATGTCATTATCCTCCCCTATCTCATCTCTTCAAAAGACCATTTATCACTGGCTTCTTGCAGATCTGCAACAAACGCTCAGCAGCTCTGTTTGCCCAGATACTCCATTATCGGATCAAGGGATGAGTTCTATTCAAATTGTGCAACTTACCGAAAGGCTCGAAAAGCAATTTGTATTGTCACTTACTCCTTCATTTGCGTTTACTCACGCTACCGTGCGGGCGTTATCGTTCGCGGCGGCGACTATTGCCTTGCCGCAAACTGATGTAGGGTCTGTAACTACACATGCTCCACACGAACCGGTTGCGATTGTGGGCATGTCTTGCAATATGCCAAATGGCTGTACTTCTCCAGAAGCCTTCTGGGAACTTATTGTCAGTGGCGAAAACGGTCTGACAACCATCCCGGAAAATAGATGGAATACTGCTCAGTTTTTTGATGAAGAAAAGCAGGTGGGCAAAAGCTATGTGAAGATGGGGGGATTTCTTGACGATGTAGATGCTTTTGATGCGGATTTTTTTGGAATTTCCCCGCGTGAAGCGATCATGATTGACCCGCAACATCGTGTCTTACTCGAAACCACATGGCACGCTATTGAACAGGCTGGGATTTCCCCGCGAAGCCTTTCTGGATCAAGTACAGGTGTTTTTATGGGGATCAGTGGCTGCGATTACGCACAGCGTGTGTTGGCGTGTAAAAATGATCTATCTATGCATGCGGTCACAGGAACATTTACAAGTATTGCGGCTCAACGAATTTCATATCATTTGGACCTGCACGGACCGAGCATGGTTGTTGATACTGCCTCATCTGCCTCTCTTTCAGCTATTCATACGGCCGCTCAGTCTATTCGTTCCGGTGAATGCTCTACTGCCGTTGCAGGTGGTGTGAACCTGATTCTCTCACCGGAAATGCATATTGCATGTTCACAAGCAAATTTAATGGCAGATGATGCATGTTGCAAAACATTTGATAATCGCGCAGACGGCTATATTCGTTCGGAAGGTTGTGGTGTGCTGGTGCTTAAAAGTCTTTCTAAGGCAAAAGCAGACAATGACACCATTCTTGCCACAATTATTGGTTCTGGAATGAATCAGGATGGTCAGAGCAATGGTATAACTGCCCCGAATGGTGACGCGCAACGCGCCTTATTGAAGCATGTGTTGGATGTTGCCGATGTTCCACAAGAAAGTGTCCAGTACATAGAAGCACACGGAACGGGAACGGCTCTGGGTGATCCTATTGAACTGACTGCAATTGCTGAGACGTATGGTGAAACAACCCGTGAACATTCCATTGTTGTTAGCTCCACAAAGCCATGTATGGGGCATGCTGAATCCGCTGCAGGTATAGCAAGCGTCATCAAAACGATTCTTGCTATGAACAAGAATACGATTCCCGCACAATATGGATTTTCATCGTTAAACCATCGTGTGAAATCTATCGCTAACAAATTTATTGTTCCTAGTGAAAACATCACTTGGACAAGTCTTGTTGCGGATAGCTCCTCCCCACTGCGTGCAGGGGTAAGTGGTTTCAGCATTGGTGGAACAAACGTTCATATTTTGCTTGAAAAAGATCAGGCAGATGTTGTGAAAAAACATGCTTCTCAAAAGAGTCCAACTGACTCGCCTTTGCTTTACGCTCTTGCAATTGGCAGCCTCTCCCCTGAAAGGCTTGCAGATCGTTGCCACAGCGTCGCAGAGCATCTAGCTACTATTTCTGAAGATCATTTTTCTGCCTTTGCGAACGGTTGCGCCGCTGCAATGCAGTATGAACGTGTACGAACAGTTGTGTCAGCCGATTCGTATGAAGAATTATTAGTGACCTTACGGAACACTACAGCCGATTCTTTCGCACATATTGCGCCAATTTCTGACGCCCCCGCTATCAATGCGTTTGTTTTTTCCGGACAAGGCGCACAGCGTGAAGGGATGGGAAAAGAACTATATCAATGCTTCCCTGTTTTCAAAGAGGCAATTGATGCGTGCGCTTCAGTTACAAAGGATCTGCTTTCGGTTGATCTTAGAGAACTGCTTTTTGAAAGCCCGCAAGGAATGCTCAATGAGACCTGCTACACGCAGCCGGTTCTTTTTGCCTATGAATATGCTTTAGCAAAGTTACTGCAAAGCTGGGGGGTTGAGCCGGACATTCTGATGGGACACAGCATTGGTGAATATGTTGCTGCATGCATCGGTGGCGTATTTTCTTTGTCCGACGCACTTTCTTTGGTAGTACTTCGCGGAAAACTTATTCATCAGCTCCCTAAAGATGGCGGTATGCTTGCTATCTTGGCATCAAATGATGTTGCTCAAAATTTTGTAAATCGTGCGACTTCGGCTGGATTCAGTGTTGATATAGCCGCAATAAATACTCCGACAAATATTGTGCTGAGTGGGAAAACTCAAGCGCTCGAATACATAGCCGACCTCGCAGAGCAAGAGAGCGTGCGCGCCGTTCGTCTTGCGGTTTCTCATGCTTTTCATTCTTGCCTGCTCGATCCAGTTCTTGATGAATTTTACGAAGCAGCCCGAAACATTTCGTATCACCCACCAGTTATCCCGCTGATATCTAATATCTCCGGAACAATTGCAGATAGAGATGTTATACAAACTCCTGAGTATTGGCGCGATCATCTTCGTAATCCAGTACTTTTTGCGCTAGGAATACAGACTGTTGTCGGAATGGGGGCTGAGAGCATAATTGAAGTTGGGCCGTTGCCAACTTTGACGAATATGGGCAAGCAATGCGTTACACAAATGGATCTACGATGGGTTTCTTACCCTTCTGGCGGCATTATTCCTTCAACAGCATCTGCTGCGGGGCTATTCCTTAATCAACTCGTTGAAAAAGGGTATGCTCTTAACTGGGAATCCATTTACCCTTCTGTAAAAAAAGTTTCTTTGTCTCTTACCCCATTTATAAAAACACGTTTTCTTCTCCCTGCCTTTGATGGAGCGCATACCGATATTGCAGGAAGCATGTCGGCAACCGCACGTATAGACACGGCTTTAGAATTAGAGAACTCCAACAACATTGTGCATAAGGGGCATCCCTTGTTGCAATGGATCGCAAAAGAGTTATGGAACACCCCAGAAGCCATTGCACTTGATCGCCCTTTAGGCTCTCAAGGCGTTGATTCTTTGATGGGCTTTCGGTTGATTGAACAAATTCAGGGTGCGACTGGCGTTTCCATCTCACTCTCAAAGCTTATGCAGGGTGCAACTCCCGCAGAGCTCATTGCAGACATTGATGCAGCAACTGACGTACGTTGGGCAGATCAGAACGAAAACATTGAGTCTGCGCAGGCCATCCATAACCTTGCTGCTCAGAATATTACGCTTTCATACGTGGAGGAAAAACGAAGCAAATTCGCTCCAGAGTGGGCGCGCTATTCCCCATTCCCTCTTACAGATATTCAGCATGCATACTGGATTGGACGTGAGGACACTGGAACCGGCAATGTTTCATGCCATCTGTACCTTGAACTTGATTGCGCTGAATATGATACAGAGCGTGCCCATTATGCGGTTAATGCATTAATTGAACGACATGAAATGCTTCGGGCAGTCATTCATGAAAACGGTATGCAGCAGGTTTTACCAAGGGTTCCAGAGTATCGCATCGCAGAAACTACACTTGTTGAAGCGACTGCTGAGAAAACATTGTGTGCAACTCGTGGTGTAATGTCACACACTGTGCACGATAGTTCTCAATGGCCGTTGTTTGAGTTGCGTGCCTCTCATAAGCCAGATGGTACAATCAGGTTACATATCAGCTTTGATCTACTTATAGGTGATGGCTTGAGCTTGCTTGTTCTCGCACAGGATTTGGCGACACTGTACAACGAATATTCATCAACAGGCGTAGGTTGTTCAAGCCTTGCGCCTCTGACTTTGTCCTTTAGGGAGTGTGTACTTGCTGATCAGGCACGGCATGCAACTGAAGGATATGAGTCAGCCAAAACGTATTGGTTGAACAAGCTTACTGACATTGCGCCTGCACCAGAGTTGCCATTAAGAGCACATCCTGAAGATACCAGAATCTTTAAACGGCGTAGCGGTAAGCTTCCTGCCCAGCAATGGAACAATATAAAACAGATCGCAAAAGAACTGAACTTAACTCCTTCTGGACTGTTATTGTCGGCGTTTTCTGAGGTGTTGAATTTATGGAGCAAGTCTTCAGAGTTTTCAGTGACACTGACCATGTTCAATCGTCCAAGCGGACATGCAGATGCTCAATTAATTGCAGGTGACTTTACTTCTGCCCTAATCCACTCCGTTGATATGAAAGCAGGCAAAACCTTTGCCGAACGGGCTCAGGCTGTTCAGACAAATCTTTGGGCTGATCTTGAGCATCGCAGCTATTCAGGTGTTCGTGTTTTACGACAGTTACGTTCTCAAAATCTACCATCTGCAATGCCTGTTGTGTTTACCAGCATGCTTCCTATAACAACTCAGGAACCTAAAGGCTTTTATCCTGAAAACTTGGATGAAGGTTTTATTCTTGATGTTCCGTACGGTGTTTTTCAGACACCTCAGGTCTTTTTTGATCATCAAGCATGGGAAGAATCCGGAAATCTTCGCTGGAACTGGGATACTGTTGAAGGACGATACCCTGAGGGTCTACTCGATAGTATGATGGAGAGCTACACCGTCTTTCTTGAAAATTTGGCGCAGTTTAGTCATACGTGGTCAGCGCCACAACCATGCGTACTGCCACCATATCAGCAAGCAAAGAGGCTTGTTGCCAACGATACCGCAACGGCGTTGCCTAAAGGGCTGTTGCATGCGCCTGTTTTGCAGCGAATTACAGATCATCCAGAGGCTCCTGCTGTTGTTTTTGATGAAGAAACAGTTTCTTATGGCAGTCTAGGTCAGTCTGTCGCGGGAATTGTTAAACGGCTTGGACAATTCGAAATTGCATCTGAAGAACTTATTGCTATCGCACTGCCTAAACATTGGGCGCAAGTGAGCTCCACTCTAGCCATTCTTCAGTTGGGTGCAGCATATTTGCCTATAGACCCTAGCCTTCCACAAAGCAGAGTCTCTGCCATCCTTGAACAGGGTAATGTCCGATTTGTCCTGATGCTTGAAGAACAACAGGGAACCCTGATTGTTCCAGAGCATGTCACTTGTATCCCCGTAGACACTCTTTCTAGTACTGTGCCACTCAGCTTGCCAGATTACCCAGCATCTCAGCTGGCGTACGTAATTTTCACTTCCGGTTCTACAGGTACGCCAAAAGGCGTCGCCATCAGTCATGCGGCAGCGCGTAATACTTGTGAGGATATGAATAGGCGTTTTGCGGTAACAGCACGAGATGCTGTTCTCGGTATTGCTCGGCTCAATTTTGATTTGTCTGTGTATGACATCTTTGGAGTGCTTGGTGCCGGTGGAACACTTGTATTTCCGGCTCAGGATCAACTTCGCGACCCTGATGAATGGATTCGTTTGATTACACTGCATGGCGTTACTATGTGGAACTCTGTTCCGGCGCAAATGCAGATGCTTGTTGCTTCGCTCGAACAACAAAGCCAGCCGTCAGATCTTGGCATGTTAAGGCTGTCAATCATGAGCGGAGACTGGATTCCGACAACACTACCGGAACGTTCCAAAGTCGTACTGCCGTTAACGGAACTACATAGCCTTGGAGGCGCTACAGAAGCGTCAATATGGTCGATCCATCACCCTATTAAAGATGTCTCATCTGACTGGGCAAGTATCCCTTATGGCTCCGCCATGGCAAACCAGACGTTCCACGTGCTCGGTCAACAGGGTGAAGTTTGCCCAGACTGGGTAACTGGAGAATTGTATATTGGCGGAGTCGGACTTGCTTCTGAATATTACAAGGATAAGCAAAAAACTGCTGCCGCTTTTGTCTTGCATCCACAAACCAAGGAACGCCTGTATCGTACTGGGGACTTAGGTCGCTGGCATCCGAACGGATATATTGAGTTCATCGGGCGAGAAGATTTTCAGATAAAAATTCGAGGCCATCGTATTGAACTTGGCGATATTGAAGCAGCGGTTCGAAATGTTGAAGGAATTTCAGACGTAATAGCCATAGCTGTTTCTCGTTCCTCCGGTGTTCATATGATTGCAGTTTTTGTGATTGCTTCAAGCAATACATCTGGAGCTGTTGAATCTATCGTAGCTCATTGTGAAGAGACCCTCCCCGACTATATGCAGCCTGGGGCGATTATTCTACGCGATAGTTGGCCTTTAACTCCAAGTGGAAAAGTAGATCGCAAGCAGCTTGTGGTTTCTGATGATGCCTTGTTGCAGCCAGCGAATGGTGAAATGGAAGATATTGTTCTTCCTGTCACGCCTGAAGAAGCTCAGCTTCAAGAAATATGGGAAAATCTTTTAGGAATCAGTATTCCTTCTGTAACGTCACAGTTTTTTGCGCTCGGTGGTGATTCCTTGCTCGCAATTAAGCTTGCGAGTGCAATTCGCACTTCACTGAGAAAAAATCTTCCCCTTGGAAAGGTTTTTGAACTGGCAACAATTAAGGAGCAAGTGACTTGGCTTGCAAGTCAGCCGCATATTGTTGACGAACTCCCGACTCCAAAGCATGTGCCTGAAAATCAATTTGCGCCGTTTCCTCTTACAGAAATCCAACAGGCGTATTGGATGGGGCGTGGCGATATCTATGCTCTTGGCAATATTTCCACTCATATCTACTTGGAAATAGACACGTCACTTACAGATTCACAGTTGCTTAAAGAAAGCTGGAATACACTGATTCAGCACCACCCTATGCTGCGCGCTATTGTCACCAAAGATGGAGCCCAGCAAATTCTGGATACTGTTCCAACGTATTCCTTTGCTGAGCTAGATTTGCGTGAACAATCTGTTGCTATGACGAAACAAGGTTTGGCTAATACCCGAAACGTCCTCTCGCATCAGGTGATTGATACAGACGTCTGGCCACTGTTTGACATCAGACTTAGCAGACTTGAAGAGGCTACAACCCGCATTCATTTAAGCTTTGATGCGTTGTGTGTGGATATTTGGAGCCTATTTCTGTTGCTTGACGAATGGCACAAACTTTACACCACGGCTGGTGACACTGCGGTTCTTTCTAAACAAGGGCTACGGTTCAGAGATTACGTTAATGCAGTTGAAGAATTTCGATCCAGTACCACCTACGCAACGGCGAAAAAATATTGGTGCTCCCGAATTTCGTCGATCCCTTCCGGCCCTGAGCTGCCGCTACAAAAACAACCGTCTGAAATTGCGACACCGCATTTTACACGCCTTGAGCATCGTTTTGAAGAAGCCATGTGGAGAAAGCTAAAGCAGCGTGCAGCTTCTGAAGGGATTACTCCATCATCTTTGCTTTGCGCAGCATATACCAAAGTGCTTGCCCGTTGGAGTAAGTCTTCAGACTTTTCCATAAACCTTACGTTATTTAACCGTCTCCCTATTCATGAAGATGTGAACCAGATTGTGGGTGATTTTACGTCACTTACGCTTCTCGAAGTGCATGATGTTAACAGTTCCTTCAGCGAGCATGCCAAAACTTTGCAACAACAGCTTTGGAAGGATTTGGATCATCGTGACTTTAGTGGTGTAGAAGTGATGCGTGAAATAGCTCGTGCTAATGGCGAAAACCACGCAGTTATCCCTGTTGTCTTTACAAGTGCCATTGGTTCAGAAGCGCTTGGTAGAGATGCTTCCGCCATCGACAAAATAGGGAAACAGCAATTCTGCCTTACACAAACTCCACAAGTATGGCTTGATCATCAGGTTTACGAAAATAAAGGCGACCTCATTTTCAACTGGGATTTTGTTAAAGAGCTTTTTCCGCATAATCTGATTGAAGATATGTTTTCTGCATATGTTTCAATGTTAGAGGCACTAGCTGATGATGCAGGCTGGAAGACAACGGACCTCGTTGCGCTCCCAGAAGAACAAGCACTACGGCGTGTAACGTACAACAACGAGGCGCTTTCTATCCCGCAAGGAAACCATCATCGATTGATTTCCTCTGGATTCACCGGTTTTGCAAACACGCATCCTGAAGCATCTGCGGTTGTAACACCCTCCAGAACTTTGAGTTATGGTGATCTACATGCATATTCGTGTGCTGTAGCAGAATATTTAAGTTCTAATGGTGTGCAAGTCGGCAGCTCAGTTGCAGTTGTTATTCCACGTTGTTGCGAACAGGTTGCGGCAGTCATGGGCGTTATTTATGCAGGATGCAATTACGTACCGATTTCACCAGAAAACCCTGCACAGCGTACAAGCCTTATTCTTGAAAGCGCCAGCATTACGCACGTTCTCACCCTTTCAAAACTTGTGTCTTCCTTACAACTTCCAAGCAATGTTTTGCCTGTTGCTGTGGACTCTCTCACGTTTGACGCAAGTGCACCAATTGCGTGGGAGATCCCACAAACTTCACCGCTCTCCCCTGCGTATTGTATTTTCACATCCGGTTCCACGGGAACTCCTAAAGGGGTGGTGCTCAACCATGCCGGCCCTTGCAATACTTTTGATGATTTGAAAGAGCGTTTTCGCCTCACACCACAGGACCGTGTCCTTGGATTGGCAAACTTAACGTTCGACCTGTCAGTCTTCGATATCTTTGGAATCCTTGACGCTGGAGGCACTCTTGTATTTCCAGAGCCTGAGAGAGAAAAAGACCCAGTGCGTTGGCTTGCCCTACTCGAAGAACATGGTGTTTCTGTTTGGAATACTGTGCCGATGATGATGGAGTTACTTGTTGAATATTGTGAGATGCGAGGTGAAAAACTTCCAGCTTCACTTCGACTCGTAATGATGAGTGGTGATTGGATTCCGCTTTCACTGCCGGAACGAATTGCGGCGCTCTCTTCACGTTGTGAGGTCATATCTTTGGGCGGTGCGACTGAAGGTTCTATTTGGTCAATTCTGTACCCGATTAAAGAACATAATGCGGAATGGAATAGCATTCCGTACGGATTTCCGATGCATAATCAGGAGTTTCATGTTCTGGATCGGAACCTTTGTGCAATGCCTGAATGGGCTGTTGGTGAGTTGTATATTGGTGGCGAAGGTCTGGCTCTCGAATATCTTGGAGACGCACAGAAGACTGCTGAGCACTTCATTGTACATCCGCAAACAAACAGGCGTTTGTACCGCACTGGTGATTTGGGCTTTTTCCATCCAGATGGAACTATCAGATTTGTTGGTCGTAATGACACACAGATTAAACTCCGTGGGCATCGTATTGAGTTAGGAGAAGTTGAGTCTGCTGTTAATGGGTCATCTGCAATTAATCATTCAGTAGCGGTTGTAACTGACGATGGGCAGAACAAGTCTCTTGTTTTGTATTGTCAGGCGGTGTCGACTGAACAGCTTGCTCTTGCTGCAAATGACCTTTGCGAAACAGCTGTTTCATCAGCAGTAAGTACACGACTTCAGCTCACAATGCAGCTTGAGGACGCCCTGCCTAAGTATATGCTGCCAGACTATCTCATATTTGTAGATACCTTCCCGCTCACCTCGAATGGGAAGATCAATAGAAAGCAACTTCCAACGGCTGAAAGTTCGGACGTATTTGCTCCGCCGAGCTCTTTTTCTATGCAAGAAGACACAGTGCAAACATTGATGAATGCAAAGAACTTCACGACTTACAGTACGCAGATTACGGATCTGGCAAGCGTTATCGAGCAAAAGCTTTCTGAGTTAGCAAACATTTCATGCCATGATCATCAAACGAGCTTTTTTGAACTTGGCGCGAATTCTCTTCACTTAATTCGTTTGCAAAATGCTTTGATGCAGCATCTGGACATTTCTATTGATGCCGTAATGCTATTTGCAAATCCCACAATCGAGCAGCTTGCTGTGGCGCTCCATGGTTTGCAGCACCCTGTTACAGAATCAACATTACATGTTCAGGCGGAAGTTTTGCCAGATGGGGCTGAACCTGCCCCTCGTTCGCCTCGTAAGCGGAAACGTGTTAAACACCACCGCGAGTCATAAGGATATAATTATGAGTGATAAGCTTGTTACTGACGCAATTGCGATTATCGGTATTGCGTGTCGTTTCCCTGGTGCTGCCGATAAGGATATGTTCTGGAAGAACCTTCAGAGCGGTAAAGATGTTCTTACTACTTTTACGGAAGATGAATTGCTTGAAAATGGTGTGTCGCCAGAGACATTGAAAAATTCTGATTACGTACGACATGGATACCCGATCGACGATATTGAAATGTTTGATGCTTCCTTGTTCGGGTATTCCCCAGCGGAGGCAAAGCGTATTGACCCGCAGCAGCGGCTCTTTTTGCAATGCGTATGGACAGCGCTAGAAGACGCAGGTTACGCACCGGACTCCAGACTTCATACCGGCGTATTTGCCAGTGCCAAAATGAGCACCTACCAAAATGCCTTATCTGATCCGAATACCATTGGCACAAGCGCGGCATTTGCTTCTGTGCTTGGTAATGACAAAGATTACATAGCAACACGTACCTCTTTTAAACTTGGGCTTACAGGGCCGAGCTTTGCTGTACAAACGGCATGTTCCAGTTCGCTTGCTGCAACCCATTTAGCCGTTGAAAGCCTCATTTCCGGTGAATGCGACATGGCGCTTGCTGGTGGAGTCTCAATTTCAATCCCGCAACGTGTCGGATATACGTATGAAGAAGGGATGATTTGCGCTCCAGACGCTAAATGCCGTGCCTTTGACAAAGACGCTGCGGGCATTTGTGCCAGTAATGGGGTAGGTGTTGTGCTTCTCAAGCCGCTTGAAAACGCGGTTGATGATGGTGACAATATTTATGCGGTTATTCGTGGCTCTGCTATGAATAATGATGGTGCAAATAAAGCAGGATTTACTGCCCCGAGTGTTTCCGGCCAGTATAACGTTATTCGCGATGCACTTTCTGTTGCAGAAGAATCTGCTGATAATGTGAGTTATGTGGAAACGCATGGCACTGGCACGTTGCTCGGTGATCCCATCGAGATTCAATCTCTGACAAAAGCATATCGGGAAGATACTGACGCAAGTGGTTATTGTGCTATTGGTTCTGTCAAAACTAATGTCGGACATCTGGACACAGCAGCTGGCGTGTGCAGTTTAATAAAAACGGCACTTGCGCTGCACCATGAAGAAATTCCTGCAACGCTTCATTTTTCAACGCCTAACCCGCATATTCCGTTTGCTGCAACGCCTTTTTTCCCTATTGCAAATTCCACTGCATGGAAAAAACGAAATGATATGAGGCTGGCAGGAGTGAGCTCTTTTGGAGTCGGCGGAACTAATGTTCATCTGATCGTACAAAGTGCAGCGGATATTGTTCCGTTAAAAAAGCGCGAAACGCATCCTGAAGCTGCGCAGCTTGCAAGTCCCGACGCTCCTTTTATGCTTCCACTTTCCGCGAACGATGCAGACCAATTGAATGTGTTACGTAACAATGTTGCGCAGCATTTACTAGAGCACCCTGATGTAGATTTACCTGCTGTAATGCACACGTTGTTTAAAGGAAGAAAGCATTTTGCTCACCGTGTAGCTGTGAGTGAAAATTCTATTGAGAAACTTGCAGAGACGCTGCGTGCAGCTAAACTTACCTCGACAGATCACCCACCGAAAATTGGGATGATATTTACTGGTCAGGGTTGTCAGTACACTGGAATGGGTAAGGCTCTTTTTGATCACTCTACAGTTTTTAAAAATGCGCTGTTGCGGATTGAGAATGCCCTTGTGGATAGCCTTCCATACCCTTTAACCGAGCTGTTATTCAACGAGACTCATGCTGAGATGTTAGATCATACCAGCATCACACAGCCTGCAATTTTTGCTGTGCAGTATGCTCTAGCAGAATATTGGAAATCGCTTGGTGTAATTCCCGTTGCAGTTACCGGTCATAGCATTGGTGAGTTTGCGGCAGCTTGTGTTGCGGGTATTATGACTCCCGAAGATGCTGCGCATCTAATCGCTCGTCGTGGTGAACTTACAGGCTCCCTTCCCCAAGGTGGCGGGATGTTGGCAGTACTTGCCAAGGAAGAAGAAATTCATGAAATCCTTTCAAGCCATCCTGAATTTGTTCTCGACATAGCCGCGTACAACGGAATTGAACACATAGTACTCGCTGGAATAACGAGTGATTTGCAACAAGTTAAAGTGATACTTGAAGAGTCCGGTTTCTTTTGTAAGCTCCTTAGTGTGTCTCATGCATTTCACTCTCGCTTTCTTGATCCTGTCCTTGATGACTTTCGTGCCGCTACGGCGGCGTTAAACCTTTCTAAGCCTGTACTGCCTTACATTTCCTCTTTTACAGGGAAAAAGGAAGGCACTTTACCTGCCACGCCTAAGTATTGGGTGAGTCATCTACGTAATCCTGTACAATTTGTCGGAGCGATGCGCGCTTTGTGTGATGAAGGTTGTGATGTGATTCTTGAAGCAGGACCGCATCCTATTTTGATTGGCATGGCTAAGAAATTTATTGAATCCTCAAAGCAAGATAGCATTCAGTGGATCTCCTCAATGCGTCGAGGAGATAGCACATTACAGCCAACATATGATGCCATAGCGTTCTTGTATCAAGCTGGTGTGCAGATTCGTTGTGACACTTTGGTGAATGGAGCGGCAAAGCAAGTTCCACTACCTACCTATCCATTCAAGAAAGAAAAGCATTGGGAGCCTAGAACCATCTGCTCTTCTGCTGAGTATACAATTCCTGCGGTACAAAGAGGAGATGCCCCTTTCTACATTGCACAAGTGCCGCATCCAACCTCAACATTTACGGCAGAGATTGGGCTGGATACTTTCCCTGCCCTTGAAAACCATTGCATCAATGGCGAGCTGGTTGCACCGCTTGGTATTCTTACAGAACTGTTAGCCCAAGTTTGGGCTGCCTATTCTGGTGAAAAAGCAGCTGTGAGCATTGCAGAAATTACGCTCCATGCTCCGGTATTGCTCGATGCAGCCATTCCTCAAACCATTCATGTGTTACCGCAGGAGAATGGAAGCATTTCCGTGCAACAGCAACGAGGTGACGTATGGGTATCCTGCATGTCTGCTGTTGTTATTACACAGTGCAGTGCCCTCCCTGCTGTATCAACCTTAGCAGATGGAAAGAGGTTTTCTAAACAGGATTTACCGGAAGTATTGCGAGGTTTCGGGTCGGATAAGCATGGTGATGCATTGTGGACGTTTACTAATGCTATGGTGGGGAGCTCCGCTATTAGCGCGAATATTCTGTTACATGACAAGTTGCTTTCCGGTGCACCAACAGGTGCAGATAAAGGGGCAATGACTGTTCACCCTTCCCTCATTGATCCATGCATTCAATTGCTAGGCGGATTTGTAGACTTGTTTACCGATGAAACAGGTGCACCCTGCATATTGCTTCCGACATCTTTACAGGCATCTACCACGTATGGTTCGCATTCAAACCAAGTGCATTGCGATATTCAATTACTAGAAAAAACAGAACGAGTTGTTTCTTGCGACATTCAACTTCGAACTCCTGAAGACGTCGCCATTGTGGAGCTACACGGGCTCTCATTTATTAAGATTCCGTCGGATGCTCAAAACGCGCTACACAATTCAATAAGTCCGTATACCAGGCTGGTCTGGAAGAAGGCAGAAAACGTTTTGGATAATAAACTGCATCTGTCTCAAAAGTCAGAAGTAGCGGACAAACAAGATGTTGAAAGCGCATCAGCTCTAGAGCTGGCTCCTCTCTCTACCGATTTTACTTTTGTTTCTGCACCTACCGAAGTTGAGAAGTTAGCTTCTCTTTTCCCATCAGCACAGATTGTTGATGTTACCAAGATTCAAACTGTTTGTGCCGAGAAAGTTCTTTTTTATGCTGAAGGCTCAACCATAAACATGATTGTTGAAACGATGGTGGCTCTTGCTTCTTCTCAAAAGATTAAAGAGTTGGTTTTAATTACTCATCACGCCATTCGTATTAACGATGCGGAGTCTGTAAATCCTGATCAAAGAGTGGTATGGGAACTTGGTCGTGTGTTTACGTCAGAGCACCCTTCTGTTGTTGTAAGGATGCTTGATATTGATGACATCAGCGAATTACAGGCAATTCCTGTTTCTTTAAAGCTGTCACAGTATGCGCTTCGCAATAAACAGTGGCACTTGCCTTGTCTTGTTGGTGTAGAAAAAAGCCTCAAGTCAAATATCCTCGCGCCTGTTACAAGTACAACAACTCTTGTTACGGGCGGTACCGGTGGTTTAGGAGTTGAGCTTATTACTCAGCTTGTAAGCGAAGGGCACAAAACCATCCTTGTCACCGCACGCTCTAAACCTAAAGCACATGTTGCAGCAGTTTTTGATACTCTTCGTAAAAAAGGTGCGGATATTGTTTTTGAATCAGCTGACATTGCAAATGCGAAAGATGTACAGCGGGTTCTTGCGCCGTGTGGTTCTTCTCTTCCGCCTCTTGGGACTGTATTTCATCTTGCGGGTCATACAAGTAATAGCTCTCTTTGTGATCTAACTGCCGATGGTTTCGCTGTGACATCAAACGCAAAGATAGTTGGTGCAGCGTTACTTGATGAATACACAAGGGCGCACCCTGTTGAACGATTTGTTCTCTTTTCCTCTATTTCGACCCTGCATGGTATTCCTACCGCTGGTGTCTATACCGCATCAAACGGGTACTTAGAGGCCATGGCAGAACAACGTCAGCAGGACGGACTGGAAGCAACTTGCATTTGCTGGGGGCCTTTTGCTGATTGCGGGATGCTGTCTCACGATATTGAAGGGCACCACGTTCGAGAAACTCTTGGCATTAATGCTTGGTCACCCGAGGCTCTTTCGTACCTTAGAGAATTCCCGAATGAAACGGCAGTATGCACCCTTGCAGATATCGATTGGGTTAGATTTAGCCAAGCTTTGGAATCAGCCGGAACTCCGTTGGCGTTTGCCGTGGACAACTTTTCTGTACCACAGCCAGTAGAAACCACGACGGATATTTCGGCTAGATCTGATTCCACAGGCATTTCTACAGATAATTTGGAAGAAAACATCACGCGTTCAATAACACAACTGTTGCAAGTTAGCGTGGCTCCGGCACGCAATGAAAACTTGTTAATGGCAGGATTGGACTCGTTGTTATTCCTTCAGTTATCTCAGAAAATTAGAAAAACTTTGGAGGTACGAATTACGCCTGCAGAAGTTTTTGCAAATCCTACCATCGAAAATATATGCAACATTATTTCCGGCAAATTGCTGCCGGAAATGGATGTTGAAGAACCTGAAGTGGTTCTTGAGGATAGTTTAGAACTTGGTGAGGCGTTCCCCTTAACAGATACTCAATATGCGTACTGGGCTGGACGAAGTGAAACAATGCCTATGGGCAACATTTCATGCCATAGTTACGCAGAGTATGATGTGGAGTCACTTGATCTAGCCAAGTATAATGAGGCGTGGGATGCTTTGATTCAACGTCATCCGATGCTCCGCATGATCATCACTGACAAAGGCCAGCAGCAGATACTTCCGAAGGTACAATCACTACATATCGCACATGAAAATTTATCCACTGTTGCCGATGAAGAGCAGCAAGTGCAGATGGAACGTGTGCGTAATATGCTCTCGCATAAAGTGCATGAGACCTCTTGCTGGCCGTTGTTTACGGTTCAGACGGTGCAGTTGCCAAATGACGTCACTAGAATATGCATGAGCATTGATTTGTTACTTGCTGATGCCAGCAGCCTTCAGATTTTAATGCGTGAGTTACGCGACGTGTACTCAGAAGGACTTATAAGCAGCGTTACCACTGGTATTAAAAAGCTTCCAACGCTCGAGTATACCTTCCAAAAATACATCGCTGATGCTCAAGAGTTTGCTGCGAGTGATGATGGTGGAAAACTTCTTTCTGCAGCTGAGTCATACTGGGACAATAGGCTGGAGTATCTTCCTCATGGACCAGAGCTTCCCATTTGTGTTGCTCCTGAAGCCATTAAGGTTCCGCGTTTTACGCATCGTTCGCACGTCCTAAAAAAATCCGTATGGAGTGCCTTAAAAAAACGTGCCCAAGCGCATGGTCTTACTCCTTCTCTCCTACTCTTAAGTGCTTATGCAGATGTTCTGGCTCGTTGGAGTCATAGTAAGGCTTTCTGCCTGAATGTGACGCTATTCAACAGACAACCCTTCAATGAGCAGGTGCGAGAGATTGTTGGTGATTTTACTACATTGAGTTTACTTGAAATATCCAACAACCCTGCTGTTCCATTTATAAAAAGAGCTGCCGCTGTACGTGACCAATTTTGGACAGATATGGAGCACACATCTCTTTCTGGTGTGGAAGTCATCCGTAAATTAACCCGTAGCGGCAAACTTCCATTTGGTGAGAGTTATCCCGTAGTCTTTACAAGTAATATTTCCGGTGGGAATGCATCAGATGTGCTGCTTGAAGCACTAGGGACGCGTGGATTTAACATTAGCCAGACGCCACAGGTATGGCTGGATAATCAGGTGCATGAGGATAAAGGTGATCTTGTTATCCATTGGGATTCTGTGGATGAACTTTTTCCTGAGAATCTTATTGAAGAAATGCTTAGTGCATATGGGCTTATGTTAACGCAGCTTGCCGGTACTGATGCTTGCTGGCAGCAAAATGCCTTTGACTATCTACCGCAACGGACCCTTGCGACGTTAGAGGCAATGAATGCGACATCTGCGCCGTGCTCAGCCCATAATTTATGGTCGTTATTTGTGAAACAGTACAATTCTGTCCCTGATGCCATTGCGATTATTACTCCTAATGAACAAATCTCGTATGGAGAACTTGGAGCGCGTGCTGCTGGATTTGCCCGTGAATTAACCAAGCGCGGTGCTACCCAGAAAACGCTGGTTGGAATTAGTCTTCCTAAAAGCATAGATCAAGTTGCAGCAGCGTTGGGCACGCAGGCAATAGGTGCTGTTTTTGTTCCAATTGATCATGAACAACCTGCCATACGTAAGCAAACTATTGCACAGGAAAGTATGCTTTCCCTCGTTATTGCGTATGAATCTTTTGACCCGACCATTACTCACATTTTGCCTTCTTTAGCGACAGATTCCCTTGAACATTATGAGGGACCAACTTCAGTGGATGACCTGGCGTATATTATCTTTACTTCCGGCTCTACTGGTAAGCCTAAAGGGGTGAGTATTACACACAAAGCGGCGGTAAATACGCTGCTGGACATAAACAAAAGATACGACATTTCTAACAATGACGTTGTATTTGGCGTGTCCCGTCTGACTTTTGACTTAGCGATTTATGACATTTTTGGTGCGTTTGCAGCCGGTGCCACACTTGTTCTGCCGGAGGACTCCAGACAAAAAGACCCAGCGCATTGGATTGATTGTTTAGCTTTGAACGGATGCACCGTTTGGAACTCTGCTCCGGCTCTTATGCAGCTTGCAATCCAATATGCTCAAACTACCGAGAAAACGTTCCCGGCACTTCGTTTGGCAATGCTCAGCGGTGATAAAATTGTTCCTGATCTGCCACAAAACCTTCACTCGATTGCTCCTAATGTAGAAACTCATAGCCTTGGCGGTGCTACGGAGGCTTCAATCTGGTCAATTTGCTATCCTATTGGTTCGCATAAGCCGGAACATGGCCCCGTGCCTTATGGACGTCCAATGGCAAACCAGCAGTGGTATGTTCTTGATAGTGCGCTTGAACCATGCCCTGAACATGTAATTGGCGAGTTATATATTGGTGGTACCGGCCTTGCTCAAGGGTATTATGGACGCGATGATTTGACCAAGAAAGCGTTCATCACTCATCCCGCCACTGGAAAGCGAATTTATCGCACTGGAGATATGGGGACGTTGAATCCTCAAGGTCATCTTACTATTATTGGCCGAAGAGATTTTCAGGTTAAAATTCGTGGGCACAGAGTTGAGCCTTCCGAAATCGAACATGTTCTTTCTAAACATCCAAAGGTCTCTCATATCGTCGTTCTTCCAATCATCGGACAGAACGGGATGACACTCGCTGCGTACTATTCAGGTTCTGCTTCCAAGCAGGAGCTCACGGTGTATGCCACCGAACAGTTACCGCGTTACATGGTCCCAGCTCATTATGTGTCTATGAATATCTTTCCAATGACGCCAAGTGGCAAAGTCGACCGTAAAAAACTTCCGAAGCCGGATGTTGAGATCGTTGCAGATACAAAGCAGGAAAATGCAGAGCTGACCCCGCTGCAGGATGCCGTTGCAGAAGTTTGGAACGAGTTATTGCAGCAGGAATTCACACCTGTTGATATGGATTTCTTTAATGCGGGTGGTGATTCTGTCCTTGCGGCTCAGTTAGTGCTTGGCATTCGTGGAAAATTGGGAATTACTCTTGCCCTACCGCGTTTGTTTGAAAATCCGACGATTGGCTTACTTAGCCAGCACATTCTGGAATCACATCCAGATGTAGATGAGACATTACGCAAGCGTTTGTCAGGGGAGAATACAGAGGCTTCGAAACCAAAAGAGTCAAAACCAGATAAGACAACATCTATCGTCGATATTGTACACGTCGACATATTGAAAAAGCATCCTGTTTGCAAATATGTACCGACGATTTCTCACCCCCCACACGGTGGACAGAATACGTTTACACATCCGTTTCTTACTGGTGCCACAGGCTTTTTAGGCATTCATGTTCTTAAGTCGCTCTTGCAAAATGATGTCTCGGGTGTCACTTGCCTTGTGCGTGCCACTGGAAAGGATAGCGGTTTAAAAAGGATTCTTGATACGGCGGAAGTCTATGGTTTTTCTTTGGAGAGGTTCAAAGAGAAAATCCAAATAATTACTGGTGACTTGTCACTCCAATATTTTGGATTGGAAGAAGACCAATTCCTTGAACTATCAAATAATGTGGATGCAGTATTCCACGCCGGT
The DNA here is from genome assembly GCF_009914765.1 of Halodesulfovibrio sp. MK-HDV. Taxonomy (NCBI): domain Bacteria; kingdom Pseudomonadati; phylum Thermodesulfobacteriota; class Desulfovibrionia; order Desulfovibrionales; family Desulfovibrionaceae; genus Halodesulfovibrio; species Halodesulfovibrio sp. MK-HDV. The sequence goes on from NZ_WYDS01000014.1 coordinate 103,389, forward strand.
GCTCTGGTTCATTACATTTATTCCTGCGAAAGCTTGCTTGGACCTAACGTTATCGGAACACGAGAAGCAATCCGTCTTGCATCAACCGGCAATGTTAAACCATTACATCATGTATCAACGGTATCAGTCTTCTCACCTCTTAGAAGCAGTGATGATCTGCTTATCCTAGAAGATGAGCAGATTGAACAAGACATGGATGTGTTTGGTGGATATCCGCAAAGTAAATGGCTCGCTGAACGACTTGTTCAGAATGCTATCAATGCGGGTTTACCAGCTTATATATACCGTCCGGGGCTTATTACCGGCACGAGCTCCAAAGGAATATGGAACAAGGAAGATTTCTTGTGGCGCGTTATCCAAGGGTCTTTGAAGGCTGGTGTTATCCCTGATCTGGAACGTGTTGAAAACTTTTTGCCTGTAGATACAGTTGCAGAAGCTCTTGTTCATATTTCTCGCGGCACACTGGAGCATAACGTTTATCATCTGGACGGATTTAACCCTGTTTCATCTCGTCAGTTGGTAGAAGAGCTCAGGCAGGTCACATCTGCATTGCAGGTTGTCCCCTATGCTCAGTGGAGAAAAGCGATTGCGCAGCCGGAGAATCCGCTCTACCCCCTTCTTCCTTTATTACCTGACGATGTGAATCCAGAGAGTATCTCCCGGCAATTCCGTTTCGATAACTCGAACGCACGCAAAGCCTTGCAAGGTAGTGCGGTGCACTTCCCAGCGTTGGAAACGCTACTCCCTGTCTATATGCAAAGCATGTTAGCTTAGTATTAAGAAATGGCTACCTGATATCCTCAGGTAGCCATTTCTATTTTGATAACGACTTGCAATTTCATTTAATACTGATTACACAATCTTTACAGGAGGTAACTGTGGTTAAGATCAGTATGAACAATTGGAAGCAAGCATTCACAGACGGTGAGTCGTGGATACCTGAGGAAGAAGAGCAATGCTTGTGGAATGAATACCAGATCCGATCAGGAATAAAACTCTTGGTGCAGAACTGCCCTGCGATTGTGTCTGACAAAGAATTTCAGTTCGAGCAGCATGATGCTCCGGTTGAATTTTTATATTGTCTTTCAGGAAAGACTACTCTTTCATTATGTGATGCGCGTGGTGAACAAAGGGAATTACAGACGCAGACGGGGCATTGTACGTGCTCATATCTACCCCATTGTTGCGGCATCTCTAAAACACAATCAGGTACACCTTTGCGGGCTGTGGGATTACAAGTTTCATTGGAAACGCTCTCTTCTATTGTTTCTAAAGAAAAATGCTCATTTCTTTCGCTCATAGAAGGCGCTGCTTCGGAAAAAGATGTTTGCCCCTTCTTTACAGAAGCAGCAATTCCTATGTCATTACAGATAAGTGCAAAGCAAATTTTAGAATGCCCGCTTGAAGGGAACTTTAAAAAAATGTTTTTAGAGTACAAGGCGCTGGAGCTGCTCTACACCCAGTTTAGCCTGCTCGATTCTATCGCGGCCTTTAGCAAAAGCATTACGGATTTTGAAGAAAAGGCTACACGCAAAGCACACGCCATATTAATGGAAGATATTTCTGCGCCACCATCCTTGCCGGGGTTGGCAAAGAATGTTGGCTTGTCACATACCCGTTTGAACAAGTTGTTTAGACTTATTTACGGCAATACAGTTTTTGGAATTCTACGAAAAGAGCGCCTTGAGTGTGCAAGGCGCTTGTTAGAAGATGGGCGGAGAAATGTTTCCGAAATAGCATATGAATGCGGATTTTCAAGTCCGAGTCACCTTTCCCGTGCATTTGTGGAGCAGTTTGGCTCTCAGCCTAAAAAATATCAGACAGAGCACATGATGCGTCAGGCTTCTCTTGATCAACATTTAAATTTTAACGTTAATTAAAAGTAATATCGGGCAGTAAAGTAATACAAATCGTTATTATCATACTGCCCGAGCAAGCCCTTGTTTGATCCTGTCCAAATCATCACGCCAGTAGAAAGGCTCCATTCGTCTCCGAGTTTATATTCACCGAAGGCTTCAACAATTGCCCCGTCATTACTGGTGTAGGCTTTGCCGCGCACGCCGAGCTTCAGATCATCTCTCAAAAAGGTTCTGCTTAATTCGTATGTAATTCCGTGCCAGAGCTTTGTGCCGACAAACCCTTCATCGGCGGTGCTGAAATACTGTGAAACTGCATCCATAAAGAATTGTAGATTTACGTAGTAAATACCGTCATAGTTGTAATCGCCGCCCACAACCCACTGCCAAAGGTCGCGTCTACCTATACCGTCACTACTACTTTCCATTGCGACTGGATATTGTGGTTTATACGCAAGTTCGCCACGAATGGTGCCGTCTCCTACGCCTTTGGCAAAGTTAAGGCCAAAGGCTGCAAAACGTGGGTGCTTTGGTCGAAATTCAGGAACACCTGAAGCCGTTTCGTATCGTCCGTATACAGGCGAGTTTACAAATCCATAATACCCAATGAGGGCGACATCCCATCCTTCAATATTGCGGGAGAGCCTTGCCCCAAACTCCACATCACTGAACCATTTATTTGGCACTTCCTGTGAATCAAGTTCCAGAGTTCCTGCATCTTCTCCTTCATAAAGCTCACTTAATCCCTGTGTAACCCAAGGGTTTCCCTGTCGTGGAATATCTTCCACACTGGCTACTGGCAAAAAGACGCCTTCCAATGCCCAGTCGCCTATAACCAATGTAGCGTTGGCCAACCAGACCGGAAGACGGTTGTCGGCTCGACCGGACGCAATCGGGTCTCGAACATCCAGTGGATTAATTAAATCCATAGGATTGATTCCGTCTCCTGTTCCCCACCGAATAACCTTGCTCCCGACTATGACGTCGAGATTGTCCGAATCGTAGCTTAGATACGCGCTACGCAGGCATGGATAGAGCGCCTTGTGTCCAGTGCCATCCCAAAATTGCGCTGCGAATTCATAATCTCCATCTATGCTTAAAAATCCAGAGAATTGGTTGTATCGGTAATCTGCCTCAATCCGCAGGCGTTGCCGTATGGATATGGGAGTCTTTGGCGTGTTTAGTCCGAATTGATTGCGTGATTCAAAGAATCCGGCATAGGTGAAGACGCCACCGTCTACAGAGGTTGTTGAATCGTCAATAAGTTCTTGAGGGATTGTAAATCCTTCATCGTCTGCAAATGGATCACCGCCGATGCTCAGTTCTTCATTTTGAACATCGGCGGCAAAACATGAACTTGAAATCACCAGCAGGCAGAACAATGTAGCGCTGAGTATGTGTAGTATGTATCGTGTCATAATTGTAGAATCTGTACTCAATGAGAAACGAAGCAGAATTGGCGCAGGGAAAGAGCGAGGCATACTATTGCTTCAAGTCAGTCTGCATAAACAGTGAATCGCTCAGGCCGGTGTTATAAGTAATTTTACGATACTCCATAATGGTAACTGTACCGCGTGATGGTGTTGTCATTTTTTGGCGAGTAGTACTCCAGATGCCCTGAATCTTTTTAAACCCGCCATACACCAGCTGTTTGTATTTTTTACCTGCGTGATTGACGTACTCAATTTTTGCAGGAAGCCAAATGTCTTTGCGAATCCACGTAAGACGTTTGCTAAAATTTGATTTTTGCGGATGTACAGGTGTCATTTCTACAACATAACAATCAACGCCGAAGAGTTTTTCTTCTCGAAGTAGAACATGGGTATCGTCATCTACTTCGCGCTTAGAAATATCTTCATTTGCATAATCGCTGCGCATGAATGGCCCCTTTTTACCGCCTCCGGTAACCCTGCGAACAAGAGATTCTGAAGGCATGTACACCCACATGTCGTCTTCTTTATCGATGTCTTTGTATGACCATGTCAGGTAGGAGGTGTTGCGGACGTCTTGTGGTTCTGAGAAGCGGATCACCTGCTTTTCAATTCCATTGAATTTTTTCTTTTTTACTTCCATAGAGCGCAAAAGCTGTTGCTTTCCGCGCTTGATAACCATGACGGATTGCATTTCACCGCATTCACTCGTGTCTACTGCGTCCATGCGCTCCGCTATTTCTCGGCCAGTAAGACAAAATCCAGACTGCGGTACGAGTACTGCGACGATAATCAGACAACTTAGTCCCAGTTTACAAAGTGACTGCATTTTACTCTCCTTCTTTTGAAATATATTCGATGGTGATTCCTTGTTCTTGCAGTGTTGCGAGGACAATTTTCGGTTCCATCATTTCTGGAAAACTATTGATGCCAAGATGCTTAGATTTTCCTGTGACAATGCGGTGCGCCATCATTGCACTGGCAAGCCCTGTGCCCGTATATGAATCAGGGAAACGAAGGATTCCTTCTGTTGTGGAAACTTTCCCGTCGTGCACGCCTGTTATTGTAGACACGAGCATGTAGCCCTTTGTGTTTTTCCTTTTGTTATCCAGAGCAGAAACTCGGCATAGAAGACGTGCTGACAAATCAGTAAAATAGGGATGCCGGTAGCAGCCTGTAAGACTTACGAGGCTTAACGTTGCAGAGAACAAAGGCCCTGTGTTTACCCAAAAGCATTTTCCAGAAAATGCTTTTGTTTGCTTTACGACTCTTTCAAACTCTTTTGTGTAGAAAGGCTGAGCTATGCTTTTTCCGAACGGCTCTGGGAGCACAGGAAAATGAACGAATCTTTCAGAAAATGGCAGTGGAGTCCTTTTCCGGTTTTCTGCTTGGGAGGCACCAAGCTCCTTTAGTTCGCCCATACCGCAAACCATGTCGTACATAGAACCGTATGACCAAACATCTTCACCGGCGAAATAGCTTTTGATTGAGAAAATCTGTGAGAACTTTTTCGCCATAGATAAAGGCAGGGAGGCAGAAATTCCGGGAACAATTCCAACTGCAAAACAAAGCTGTAGTTTACGCTTAGCTACTTCATCCTCAAGGTCGCGGATGAGTTCGATAACATAGTCATAGCCGCCCGGGTCAACCATGTGGCAGTCGGATTCAACAGCAGCACGGGCTACAGTGTCACCAATTAACGCGGTTGGACCAGTGCAGTTAACAACTACGTCACATGTTGAAAGCAGGCTCCGTAGAGCCTTTGGGTCTTTAATGTCTACTTGGTAAGGCTTGCAACTTGCTGGTGCCTTTTCAGTATTGTTTCTTGAAACTGTGGTGAGTTTAGCTACGGTATTTGAGGCTGCTTGAAAATTGCGGCCGCAAATATACAGGTCAGCATCACCTTGTTGCATAAGGTATGAAGCAGCTACAGAACCGACTTTTCCATATCCACCAAGTATCGCTACTTTCTTCATTACAGTGCCCCGAATAAGTCTGTGCTAAAGTATCGCTCTGCTCTGTCCGGTAGAATAGTTGCAATGCGCCACTCAGGATGTTCTTCAGCGACAAGGGCTGCAGCTGCAAGGTTGGCACCGGACGAAATGCCGGCAAGAACGCCATGACTTTTTGCAAGGTTAGATGCGAACTGCATAGCTAGTTCATCATCAATTTCGATAATTCTGCTAATCATGTCAGGTTGCAAAATCTCAGGAATGAAACCATCGCCGATACCTTCAATGCGGTGAAGTGCTGAGGCATGGCCAAGCAGGGCAGATGCCCCTTTGGGCTCAACAGCCACAATGTTAATGTCTGGAGACTGTTCTTTTAAATACAGACCAACTCCCATCAACGTGCCTCCACTACCGATGCCGCTGATAAAACAATCTATGTCACGTGAAACGTCTTCCCATAATTCTCTAGCAGTTGTGCGGTAATGAGCCTGAATATTTTCCGTGTTAACGAACTGCCCCACGGTAAAAATGTTTTCATTACTCGAAATAAGCTTTTGCAAGGCATCCACAGCACCGCCAACACTTTTTTCCGCAGGTGTGAGAACAACGGTTGCACCTAAGTGGCGAATCATTTTTTGTCGCTCAACACTTGCATTTTCAGGCATAAAGATAGTGACTTGATACCCTTTTGCGGCACCGACCATCGCTAGAGCAATACCTGTGTTGCCACTGGAAGCTTCTGCGATATGCATACCGCGAGTTAAACGCCCTTTTGCTTCTGCGTTGTCCAAAATATGCCGTATTATTCTGTCTTTTATTGATCCACCCGGGTTAAGGAATTCTGCTTTAGCATAGACTTTGCCGCCCTTCATCTGGAGCTCAAGACATGGGGTCTGTCCGATACAATCCATGATTGATACTGCACTCATAGCTGTTCTCCTTATACGGTGAGCACTGCAATTGCAGCGCAGTACCCGTTTTGTGGTGTAAGTTCGATAATCAAAACGTCATCGCTTCGTTCATGTTTTGTGATTGTTGGAGACATGGGGGTGTTTGTTAAGGTGGCTTCAGTAATCGTAAATTCCGGCAGCAACACTCCGAAAGAATTTAAAGGAAGCATCAGTCCGAACCCAACTGCTTTTACAAAGGCTTCACGAATAACCCAGCAGCGTAGAAACGCGGCGCTTTCACGGGTGTTGTGATCGGATGAACAAATCCACTCTGCTTCTTGTTTTGTGAACCACCTTTCCGCTATGGATGTGCCTTCAGGAACACAGCGGACTTTTTCAACATCAGCACCAAGCTCAAACTCTTCTGAGATCACAAGAAAAACGACGTCTTCAGAATGGGAAAGATTAAAATGTAACGAACGATTGTTAATATAAGGCTTACCAAGCGAGGAGTATTCAAACGAAACGTGTTCCGGTGCTACGCCTACATAGCGGGAAAGCACAGTACGCAGCAGCCCTCGTGCGTACGTGTAACGACTGGAAAGCTCTTTTGTGGAAAACAACGCTGCCCGCTCTATTTCAAGAGCGGACAGGCTGTCTTGTAATGCAGGAACATCGAACAGCTCAGAATACGAAAACACCCACGTATGCAATTCTCGCTTGCAAAAACTGAATGCCTGATTCGTGAGCAAGTCCTCCATTCCCAGTTGCCGTATTGAAGGAGTGGATAGCGTGACCCGGGGAAAAATCGCGCTATCCTCTTCAACAATATTTTTACATAGCGATGCAATGCTCTGCACAAGCACCTTCCTTTACGGTGTCAGTGATAAGCTTCAACACTTCTGCCCATTGGGTTTGAATGAAAAAGTGATCACCTTCTATCTGCGTAAAGTTAAAAACTCCTGTGGTATGATTTTTCCATCCGAGCATTTCATGCGGAGTTGCTTCTGGGTCATCTATTCCGCAAAAGGCGGTGATTGGAACCGGTAAAGGGTTCTCCGCTGTGTATTCATACGTCTCATCCACAGTAAAATCTGCACGCAAAATAGGCAGGTACAGTGCCATTAATTCTGGATTTTCCATTAATTCGCGTGGAGTTCCGCCAAAGCGACCTAGCTCGTCACAAAACTCTTTGTCTGTCAGCTTATGCAATGGGCGCGGTTCTGGAATTTCCGGCGAACGACTCCCTGAAACAAAGATGTGTGCAGGTGGCTGATGTCCGCGTTTGCTTAATGTTCGTGCTACTTCAAAGGCCATGCGTGCTCCGAGGCTGTGCCCAAAAAAGGCATAAGGTCGTGTTATGTGCCTCGGTAGTTCTTCGACAAGAGAGTTGATGACTGACTTCATATCGTAGAGAAGTGGTTCAGTAATTCTGTTTTCCCGACCCGGAAGCTGAATTGCAGCAACTTCCAGTTCTGGAGTATTTTCACGGAGCCATGTGCGATAGGCTGATGCTCCGCCTCCTGCAAAAGGAAAGCAGAACAACTGAACATTACCGCCCCGTTGAAGAGCGGGCATAATCCATTTAGACATAATTTTTCCTTACGCTTTTTTCTGGTCAAATGGTTTAAATATCAGCACGAGAGCTGGTGCAAACAGTAAGTCTGCAAGCAATGCACACGCAAAAGCAAAACCTGCGAGTGCACCAATTTTAACCCAGCCCATCATGGCAGAGATCATCAGCACGCTGAAACCAAGGGATAATGTAAGTGTGGTGAAAAGAAGCGGACGGCCAGCGCCGATGATTGTTTCCCGAATGGCAGATTCATAGTCTCCAGTTTTTTCAAATTCTCTGCGGAGGCGGATAAAGAAATGAATAGTGTCATCAACCGCAACGCCGATGATCATTGCGCTGACACTCATAACAACTGTGTCCATGTAGATGCCTGTTACACCAAGTAAACCAAGCACCATTAAGACAGGGAATACGTTCGGCATCATGCTGATCATACCGAGCTTAACGGAGCGCATTGCCCATATCATGATGAGCCCGATCACTGTAAAAGCTAATGCAAAGCTTGCATTCTGGCCTGAAGCAATATTGTCAGTAAGGGCAACCGACATATCGAGAGAACCAGTAGTTTCTACAGTTACACCGCCTGCAAAAAGACTGTCGGCAACTTCAAGGATATCAGTGCGCAGAGTACGTGCCTCAGCAGTTCCCAGAGCAGTAGTACGAGCATTAATTCGCGCAATAGAACCATCAAAGGAAAGCATTTTGTCTAGCTGGTCACCACCGGCCATTTCATACAACATAAGATATTCTGCCGCTGCGCCGTCTGTTTCGGGGAGAGAATAATATTCTTCCGATCCGCCGTGCATCCCTTTACGAACCTTCCGTAAAGCGTCGAGAACGCTATTTACGTCTGTAACAAGTTCGTGTTGCTCAATGCTCTTTTCGAGTTTTTCCATTTTGTGAAGAAAAGCTGCGTTACGTACGCCGTTTTCTTTTTTAGTGTCCAGAATGATCTCGATTGCCATGGAGCCGCCCATAGTCTCATCGACATGCTCAATAGCCTGACGCATTGGCACATTTTTTTTCAGCAAGCGTGTGTTATTCGTTTCGATTTGCACAAAGTTTGCCGCAATAAGTCCAGCCACAACAAAAATGGAGAAGCAGGCAACAATCTGTTTTGGTCTTTTGATGACGAACTCAGCGAGGCGGGCAAAAAAACGATCGAAGATATCTTTCTTACGCTGTGGGACTTCTTTGATGTTTTTTGGGAACTCTCTACCGAAGGAGAAAAAGAACGGTACAAGCAGGAATGTCAGAACAAGTGCTGCAATAACACCACCCGGCACGTACCACGCCATTTCCTGAAATGGTCTGATCGGAGCTGCAATAAAAGAGAAGAAACCTGCTGCGGTTGTGAGCGTTGTGAGCAGGCATGGCAGCCCGACACTTGCAATGGCATCTTTCACCGCTTTCTTTCGCGGAACACCCGATTGATAACGTTCATTGAACGCAACAATTACGTGCACAGCATCACCTACCCCCACGCATATGAGAATGACTGGTAGACCGATGATCATTAGGTTTAGTTGCAGTCCTGTTAAGCCGATAATCCCAAACGTCCAGAGAACACTGATAACTACAATTAGTAGAGGAACAAGGGATGAGCGCACTGTGCGTGTGAGTAAAGCAAGTAAAATGAGCTGAACAAGAATGCAGATACCGAAAAGCATCGGCGTTTCTTTGCCAGCCAGCACATTGTAGTTGAACATAAAGGCTGGTTCGCCAACTACCCATGAATTGAATCCGGCGAACTCTTTTTTGCTCAATATGTTGTATACGGTGTAGGCCACTTGTGCTTCTGGATTTTGTTCACCAGTAGGATAAGCGCTCATTTCGAGCATAATTGCTGCGGTGTTTCCGTCAGCAGAAATATACCGGCCTACAAAATCTTCTTCTCTTAACGCACGTGCACCACGTGCGGCTACCTTGCTCTGGTCTTGTGGTACATCTTCTTCAAAGAGTCTGAGAATATGGATTCCGTCCTGAAGAGGATCTATGGCTTCAGCATTACCAACCCATGTCATATCTTTCAGGAAGGGAACTTCACGTTCCAGTTCACCCGCAAGATTCCGTAAAGAGTTAACGGTATCCTTTTTAAAAACGCCCTTCTCGTTGTTCGGTTCCAGCATCAGGTATACAAAATGATCATTCCCGAACTGCTGTTTAAATACATCAAGGCGGTTCATTGCAGGATCATTGTCCACGAACCATATTTTCGTTGATCCGTTAAACGTGAGTCCCTGTGACATAAAGAAGAAGCCAGCAGTTAGAGCAACCACCAGAAGTAAAGACAACCAGCGAAAGCGAACGAGCGCTTCGCCCATTCGTTTAAAATGACGGTGTGATTGTTCGGTCATATTGATACCTATGGGAAATGGGCGCTTTTATTCAAAGCGCCCTGTTAAGATTAAGCTTTTACGTTAAAAGTTACGCTGCTGCCGAAGTAGACTCTGTGGCAACTTTCACTGAGTTCCTTTAGTTCGTTATCCGGAGCTACGTCCTGACGGGAAAATACGTTAATGAGCCAAGCACCTGCTGTTGGCATTTTGATTCGTGCCCTGCCGTTTACGATGTAAGCAGACAGGAAGAAGCCTTCGAGTTCTCCACCGGCTTCGCCGCCAAAGGTGTTGGAGGATGCAAGAAGAAACTCCATTGTTTCCTGTGTGCAAGTGAATGGCTTGCCCATAAATTTGACGCTAAAAGTTACCCAATCACCTACATGCACATTGCTAAGATCGGTAAGAGGGATAATTTCGAGCGCATGACCTAGCTCTTTAGGCTCTGTCCATTCTTTGTTTTTAAGGAATGCTTTTGCGAAAGCCTGATATTTTACGCTGGTAAGAACGTCCTTATCTTTAACTTCATGCAGAGGTTTGTTTGCAGTGCAAACTTTTCCATCTTCTTCCCACAATGCAAAAAATTCTTCTTTAGTGGTGGCAACTACCTGATGTGTGCCCACTTCTGCATCTTCATCAAAGGAGATTTTTCGTGCTGCAATGTCACCGGCTTCAACGGTTACGCCTGCCTGACCTGCCACCGTATCGATTTCTTTAATAGGTAACGGGAGCTGTGTCTTAAGTAAGGATGGAGTTGCCACTTCATATTCACCAAGGGTTAACGCCCCATCAACAAAGTCATCATTCGGAAGAACGTGTCCAAAACCAAGGCTCACCAGATAATGCCAAGGCGGATTTTCGAGTGATTTATGCAGCCCAAAAGACTCAGTTGCGTTAATCCATAATTTTCTAGCCATTGCTTTCTCCAAAAAAATGCGAAACCACCGCTATTGGGTGATTTCGCATACTGTTAGAAGTTATAAGTTAACGATACACCCAAAGAACGAGGAGCACCCTGTTGTGCTAACGTGCTGCCTGGTCCCCAAGCCCATTCGTTTTCGTAATATTTTTTGTTGAACAGGTTTTTTACCCAAAAAATGACTTCAATATCTTCGCCTTCAAAACCGACACGTGTGTTTACCAGCGTACGTCCATCAACTTTAGATTGGTTTTTAGTATCTGTGTAGAAGGAGCTTACCCCTACAAGATCTGCACCGACGAGCATGCCGGATTCCCAGCGATAGGTGCCACCAATTGTGTAGGACCACTCCGGAGAGCCCGGAGTTACCTTGTTGTCATAGTCGAAAGGATCGCTGCCTTCAGTCTGCCAGTCTTTCAGACGGCTATTCAGGTAACCGAGTCCACCTTTTACGGTCAGCCCTGCAACAGGCATCCACTGTAAATCGAGCTCAGCACCATAAGAGCGCGCTGTAGCAGCGTTAACAATACGACGGCGTTCAGGGTCGCCAGTTGTTGGCTCCATCTGAGCAACCTGCTTGTCGTCGATATTGATGTAGAAAAGTGCTACGTTGGCAATAAGGCTTTTTTCAAACAGGTTAGTTTTTAAACCTAATTCATAGTTCCAAGAGTACTCAGGTTTAAAGTAGAACTGATCTTCAGTTTTTGCTGTTGAGTAATCATAACCACCAGCAAGGTACCCTTTACTTACTTTGGCGTAAGTAAGGATATCGTCTGTAATGTCATAGGCTAAGCTGACTGTAGGTAGCAGTTCTGTGTAGGAATGATTTTCAGAAAAGCGATCAGTACTACCTGGACCTTCCAAGTCTTTCTTACCTTCAAGAGACAACCAGTCGAGGCGAAGACCACCAGTAAGGTGCCATTTTTGTGTCATGTTCCAAGTTGTCTGACCAAATACCGCAGCACCGCTGTTGTCCTGTTTGGTGTGGTGCGTGTAGCCGGCAGCAGCGTAGCGTGTTTTTACGTCTTCAACGTATCCGTAGAAACCACCAAGCCAGTCAAAAAGGCGATCTTCACCCTGTTTAGATGAGAAGCGCAGCTCTTCACTCAGAATACTGATACGGTTTTTGCCGCCAGAGTTACCCCAATCTGCCGGAGACATATCAGCATCGTTTGAATAGTGCTGCTGGAACAGGTGATGAGCAAATACAGAGGCAATATCAAAGCTGCCTGCGTCGTAATTAACTTTAAGAACCTGTGCACCAGCGTTTACGCGGTTTTCGTTGTCACCATTCCATTCAAGAGTATTGTATTCTGTTTTGTTAGGCCCTTCGATGTAACGGTATACCCCTACGCCGTTATCTTTCTTTCTCTGTTCGATGATTGTGATAATTTCCAAATCTTCGGTCGGAGTAATCAAGGTTGTGAAACGACCACCGAGCTCATTAATTTTTTGTGCATGTTCGTCATCATAAGTATTTTCCATCCAGCCACTGGAATAGTCGCGTTGACCGGAAAATTTCATGGCAAATTTGTTGTCGATAACAGGAATGTTAACAGCAAAACCACCACGAGCTATTGGCTCTCCGTCGTGAGCATCATATGCTCCTAGCTGAGTGTAAATTTTACCACTTAAGTCGAATGTCGGCTTTTTGGTAACAATATTAATTACACCTGACTCAGAGTTACGTCCGTACAAAGTACCTTGTGGGCCTTTGAGAACTTCAATGCGTTCAATGTCCCAAAAATCCAGATCTTGCATCTGGTGGATAGGATAGTTTACGCCATCAACGTAAAAACCCGCTGTGGAGTATAAAGAACCTGCAAATGATGAAACACCACGGATAACAAGTGCGTTATCTATACTGTTTTTACGTAAGAATACGTTTGGAATGTACTCTACAAATTCTTTGAAATTGTTAATAACCCGTTCTTCCAGTTCTAAATCAGTCAGCGCTTCAACAGTTCCTGGAATTTTTTGAATATTCTGCTCTACCTTTTGGGCTGTGACAGTCATCCCCTCAAGATAATACTTCTTCTCTTCCTCCGCGTGTCCATTGATCGGCAAAGACAGCATAATGCCGATCAGGGCAAGCAGCACCCCTACTTTTTTCTTCATGGTTTGACTCCAATGCATATTTAAAAACTAGACAAACCATCTATAATGAAATTCATTATCAATCTATCATCTTACGAATCCTTCCTTGCTTTTTAGGAATTAGAAGAGTTTTTCCAGACATAAAAGAAGAGCTTAAACAAATAAACCATATGTTAACTTTGTTAACGCTATTAGCGGTGTTCACTTTGTTTATTACATTTTCGGCACCACCCTATCCGCGATGAGTGCTAACAACCTGTGAATTAATCATCTCTAATTACACATAAAATTACGATCGTAACCAAGAAAAAAGGATCACTAGGACAAAGCCATGGAAAATATCTTTACGTCACTGTAATTTTTTCATAAATACATCTGCTTGCATTATCACTTTTGAACAACGCCTCTTGAAATGCAACATCAACCGCCTGTATTTGTAGTACTTTCACATTCAATGCCTTGACTTGTTGTACGCTGAAAACAGAGGAAAAATTGTGTATCAATTAAAAAGAATGCTTGTTACCTATTTTGATCTGGTCATTATTCTTTAGTAATTTTTCTATAGAATTTGATGAAGATGGTTAGCGATATTCATTAAAAATATTTATATATTTCCCATTAGTAGGAACACTAAAACAAGCTGTATTGTAATCTGCTTATCAGCATAAAGAAGATAGATCTTGTATCGTTTTTCAAAAAAGCCGGTAGGAAATTAAGTAATAGACTACTTTCAATGTATTATTCAAAAAAGCTTTTATGTTGCAGTTGTTTTTACCGCCTCCACACACTACTCCGAATACTCAAAGCTATGCATGACCACTTCGCAAATACAGCTTTGACCACACACAGACCACGCTTAATAAAAACAACAAAGTCAAGCTGATAAAATAAATATTGTTACTCTACAAAGCCCAAAGAAGTAGGTTGCGATATCGCAAGCTATGTTCATTTTTCTAGGGGAAGAAAAAACTATGACTAATCCACGACTCTCTGCTCTTATTACTGGAGCCAGTAAAGGAATTGGAGCTGCAATTGCCGTACAGCTCGCACAGGATGGATTTGATATTTTTCTCAACTACCGGAGCGATCACGCCCAGGCAAAAATTGTTGCAGAGCAAATCAAAGCTACTGGCGTGTCCTGTACCCTGCTTCCCTTTGATGTCGCAGACGGTAGCGCAGTTGAAAAAAATCTTGCCCCTCTTCTTGACTCCCCTCCGTTTGTTTTAGTCAATAATGCTGGTTTTAGCGCGGATTCCTTGTTCGGCATGATGGACGACAATAGTTGGAAAAGCGTTATTGATGTTCATTTGAACGGCTTTTTTAACGTCACCCGTGCTCTTCTGCCTCGTATGATGCGTAAGCGAAAAGGCCGTATCATTAACATTGCTTCCACTGCAGGCCAGACTGGTAATCCGGGGCAGACCAACTACTCCGCAGCAAAAGCCGGCCTCATTGGGGCTACCCGCTCTTTGGCTGTAGAAGTTGCCAGACGCAATATACTGATAAACGCTGTAGCACCTGGCTTTATTGAAACAGAAATGCTTGATGGTCTTCCTGTTGATGAGATTAAAAAGCGGGTTCCACTGGGAAGATTTGGCCGGCCCGAGGAAGTTGCCTACATGGTTTCTTTCCTTTGTTCAGACAAAGCCCAGTACATCACTGGGCAGACATTTTCTGTAAACGGTGGGATCCACACATCATGATGTATAGAGTGGCAATTACGGGGATTGGGATTGTTTCCTGCCTTGGACTCGATTTAGACAGTGTTCAGAAGAGCTTGCGCCTTGGAAAAAGTGGTATCCAAATAGTTAAGCAGCGGGAAGATATGGGGTTTTTCAGTCCACTTTCCGGTGTCATTGACGGTTTTGATTATGCAGGATGTGGACTTACGCGCCGTCAACGTAAAACGATGCCTAATTTTACAATTCAAGCATACTCTGCAGTTACACAAGCGCTTAAAAAAGCCGGTTTACAATCTGAAGATATTCAGAATGCCCGCACAGGGCTTATTTTTGGTAACGACTCGACCGCACGGGCTCAAGTGGAACAGGCAAAGCTTACAGAGCAGGATGGCTCAACTGCCGGAATCAGCTCCGGCTATTGTTTTAAAGCCATGACTTCTACCATTACGCTGAACTTAAACGTTTTACTCGGGGTTCGTGGTGCATCGTGGAGCATCAGTTCTGCATGCTCAAGCGGTGGTCATGCCATCGGGCAGGCTGCGGATCTAATCGCCATGGGACGGCAAGATAGAATTATCTGCGGTGGAGCTCAGGAAATCAACTGGGAATCACTATGTAGCTTTGATGCGCTTGAAGCGTTTTCGCGTCGTATTGATTCGCCAGCACAGGCAAGCCGCCCATTTGATGCAAACCGTGATGGTCTTGTTCCTTCTGGTGGTGCTGCCGCTGTTGTATTGGAACGATATGATCTAGCTGTTAAGCGTGGTACCACTATTCTTGGTGAAATGGAGGCATATGGATTTTCTTCTGACGGACAAGACTTATGTCGTCCGAATGGCTCCGGTTTACAAGCTGCGATGGAAGATGCGTTGCAGCGTGCTAACTTGACATCGGAAGACATTGATCTCGTGAGCGCTCATGCAACCGCTACCCCGGTTGGAGATGATGCAGAAGCTTTCGCCATCAGTTCCGTCTTTGGTGACAACAACGTGCGTGTTACCGCCTTAAAGTCCATGACAGGACATGAACTATGGATGTCTGGTGCTTCACAGGTTGTGTATTCCATATTACAGGCACAGGGCGGATTCACTGCTCGTACAATAAATTTTGAAACCCCTGATGAAAGAAGCACCAAGCTGAACATGGTTGTTGAGGAGAACTCAACGCCTCCTGGTCGAGTTATGCTAAACTCTGCAGGATTTGGTGGAACCAACGCTTGCTTGATCGTGAATACGAAAGGACTGTAGCATGCAGTGTGTAGTCATCGGATCAGGCTGTGCCGGCTTAACTTCTGCGCTTATTATGGCAAAGAATGGATACAACGTAACTGTTGTTGAAAAAAGCGTGCGAACAGCCCCGCTGTTACAGGGATTTGAACGTAAGGGGTTTTATTTTGACACCGGAGTTCATTGCCTGAGTGGTCTGGATGCCGGTGGCCCTCTGCGTTCTTTGCTTGAGTACCTCAATGTTTACGAAAAATTAACCTACCTACCATTTAGTAAAGATAATAGTTTTGCTGTCCATTTTCCTGACGGTCTTGTTTGGCAGATGCCACAAGGCTATGACGCATTGCAAACATCACTTGTTGCTCTTTTCCCACAGGAAGAGAAAGGCATTAAAGCCTTTTTACAAGAAGTTCGCGCCTTGAGCCACACCTATCAATATAATGCTGACTTTCAGGCGATCGCAACTCACCCGTTAGCAAGCAAGTCCTTTAAGGACGTTGTAGAACAGTTCATTTCTGAGCCACAGGTTAAAATGTGTTTAGGTATTCTAAGTAACTTGTTTTGCGGGTTGCTAGAGTCAGAAGCCCCATTTGTCTTTTTTGCCAGCAGCATAGGTACATACTTTAGAAGTAGCGGCACCTTTAAAGGTGGCGGTCGAGCTCTGTTTGAAGCTATGCAAGCAGAACTGACAAATCTTGATGGGCGTATTGTTTATAACAATGGTGTCGCTGATGTGATCGTTGATGATAATCGACAGGCTACGGGCGTTGTTCTTGATGATGGATCGTACTTGTCAAGTGACATGCTTATTGCCACATGTCATCCGGCATGCCTTTCCGATATTTTACCCGAAGCAAGTCTTCGTAGGGTTCGCAAAACATATTACCAAGAACTAGAGTCTACCACATCTCTCCTTGGTGTTTATGGCTATACAACCAAACCAATAGAAGAGCTTGTTCAAAGCAATGTCATAATAGCCTCTGATACGGCATCTGCTGATGACGTGTTAAGCGCTGAACTTCCAATTGCCAAACGGCAAATGTTGATCACCAGTAGCGAGACCACCAAGCATGGGACTAGCATTTCTTTGTTTACCCCTGCCGCATATACAGAATGGGCAAGGTTTGAAGGCAAAAAGCCACACCAGAGAATTAATGGATACGTTGAAAAAAAGCACGCTGTCGCTGCTGAGATCGTTTTAGCTGCAACACGTGCTCTTCCTGAATTAAAAGATTATTTTTCCATAGTTAGCGTCACTACCCCCCTCACTATTAAGGATTACTGTAATGCTCCCTATGGCGCGGGATATGGCGTAAAGCATTCGGTAAACCAGCTTCCCCCTACAGCAGCATTTCCGATAAAAAATATGCTGTTATCCGGACAGGCGATTGTGGGTCCCGGGATTTTGGGTGCAATGACAGCGGGTTTTGTTACCTGCGGGGACATCTTAGGTCACACCCATCTTCAAAGTGAGATTAAAAATGCAGTTAAATAGAGTTGTAATTACTGGAATGGGAGCTGTTTCGCCCTTTGGTGAGGGTGTGAACTCTTTACATGACGGGATTGCTGAGATGCGTAGTGCAATTACGCATATGGAGCATGCGCATGAGGTGCAGGAAATGCGTTCTCATGTTGCCGGCCTCGTACCGGAATTAAATGTTAAAACCATTCCTCGGAAAGACCGTCGCACTATGACTGAGATGGGTGTTTTTGCTTTTTTATCTGCCAAGGAAGCACTAGCCATGGCAGGAGTTACGGAAAACGATGTTACTTCAGGACGATTAGGCATGGCTCTGTCATGTACCACAAACTGTGGTGGCCTTATTGAAGATTTTTTTACGCATTATCTTCCTGAAAAAACTCTCGACCATTGTAAATCAACAACCTTTTTTAAATTTATGGGCCATGCGGCAGTTTCATCTGTAGCACAAGCGCTTGGAGTTACAGGGCGAATTCTTGCCCCAGCGGCAGCATGCGCTACAAGTAGCCAATCTATTGGGCTAGGATACGAAACCATCCTTCTAGGTCAGCAGGATATGATGATCTGCGGCGGAACCGAAGAACTTCACCCTCTAAGTATCGCTTCTTTTGATTTCATTAATGCAGCATCTACAAGCTATAATGACACCCCTCAAGAAACGCCACGTCCGTTCGACACAAACCGTGACGGTGTTGTGTGTGCGGAAGGTGCAGGCTTACTTCTTTTAGAATCATATGACCATGCAGTGAAGCGTGGAGCCCATATTCTTGCTGAAATTGTAGGTTTTTCCACACTTTCCTCTCCCAAAAATCCAGCAAACCCTGACAGCGATGCAATTAAACTTTGCATGCAAGAAGCACTGCGACAAGCAGGTCTTGCGGCTGAAGATATTGATTACCTTAATGCACATGCCACAGGCACGAGTGCTGGTGATATTGCTGAAGCTAAAGCGATTGAAGAACTTTTTGGCACTACTATTCCGGTTTCTAGTTTTAAAGGCCATATGGGGCATACGCTTGCTGCAAGTGGCGCATTAGAAACCATTGCAACCATTTCCGGTTTGCAAGACGAAACATTGTACCCGACACGAAATTTAGAACAGGTTGATCCCGAATGTGGTTCGATTAATCTGTTTACAGAAGCCTACAAAACTCCTGTTACATATTTTCTTAAAAATAGTTTTGCCCTTGGTGGCATAAACGCTTCTCTCATCCTAAGGAGACTATAACCGTGACTCTCACCACTATGACTGAAAAAGAAGTTATTGAGATTACTAATAAAGCTATCAGTGATGAATTTGAATTCGATCTGGAGCAGATGATCCCAACCGCACACTTATACAAAGATCTTGGATTGGACAGCCTTGACGCTGTTGACCTCGTTTTGGTGTTGGAAAAAGCTTTCGGGGTAAAACTTCGTAACCAGCCAGAAGTAAAAGAAGTGCGAACTCTGGAAGATATCTACAAATTAATTTTGCAGTTACAGCAAGCTGCTGCGTAACAACAGGCAGTTATGAGTACGAGCAATATAAAGAAAACTTCAAGGTTGTACACAGTGCTGTTGCTATGTTTTTTACTGCTGCATACGCTGGGTACATCTATAGCTATGCTTATAGCCTCACCCTACTATCTTTTTGTAAGAAAGATGCCGCTGGATAAAATGATTCGCCATTTTATTTGGCTGTATGGGAAGGGATATGTGTGGTGTACGCGTTTATTCATACCTGCATCACTTAGTTGGGAAGGGGCAAACCCGTTTCCGCTACAAGCACCTGCTGTTATTGTTATGAACCACTATTCCATTTTGGATTTGTACTACCTTGGCTTACTGCTCAATGATGGTGATATCGTGTTTGTGACACAGAGAAGACCTTTTTTGATCAAGCTCTATGCTCCGTTTATGTCCATGGCAAAATATATTGATATGCGTACAGGCGATTTTTCTAGCTGCCTTGAGCAATGCAAGAAGCATCTTGAAAATGGTAGCAGAGTTCTCTTTTTTCCAGAGGCTGGCCGCAGTCGTGACGGAACATTACAGCCATTCAAAAGTGGGCCGTTTTGGGTTGCTAAAGAATGCAATGTTCCTATCATTCCCTTTTGTATTTCCGGTACAGATATATTGCTTCCTGCCGGAGCTAGAGAGATTACACCTGCCCAAATATCCTTACACATCTTAGAGCCAATTGATCCAGAACATGTTTCTGGCGATTTTCCTCACAGGATGCTTAAAAAAACAGTGCACTTGCAAATGAAGCAAGTTTTGGAAAGACAAAAAAACATCTTAAGAAAGACACACTAATGAAAGAACAGGCATCACTCTACATTCCGCACACTGGTTCTATGTTGTTAGTTGATTCAATCATCGAGCATCATGATGACAACGGTGTTGTGGAAACTACTTTTGCAGCCGGAAGCATGTTTGCAGATAGCAATGGCGTTTTGCAGCCACTGGTCTTTATTGAGTTGCTTGCTCAGGGATTTGCATCTTTAAATGGATACACTAACCATTTAAAGAAGGTAGAGGAGCAGAAAGGCTTTCTTGTTGGCGTTAAGGATATCCAATTCTACGACTCGGCTCCAATTACTGTAGGCATGACCCTTACTGCAAAATTAAAAGTTGAGATTCGCTTTGATGATTTTGCCATGGTCCATGGCTCTCTTTCGCACGGTACTACGCTGCTTATGGATGGCACACTCAAACTTTTTATTCCGGAAACCGCATGATGCGAACACTTTTCATGAGTTTATTGGTGTTGGTTTTTCTAGCAGCACCCATTTCTTCGTTCAGTGAAGATACGTCTCTTTTTGAACGCATTAAACTTGCTAATGAGAATGTTTCAGTGATTAAAGCTGCATTCCAACAGTCTTCAAATCTATCTTTGTTTAACGCCCCTCTGATTGCCTCTGGCGAGCTTATTTTGAAAAAACCTCAAAGCTTACGCTGGGAATACACCTCTCCTAATGCATCTGGGTTTATTTTAAATAAAGGTGGAGGGTTGCAGTGGACAAGTACTGGTGAAAACTACTCTATTGTAAAGACAGAGCTTACTCCTTCCCTGCGCACCATGGCTAACCAGATATTGTTGTGGATAAATATTGATGAAGAAACTTTGACGAAAGACTTTTTTATCAAAATTACCGAATCAGAAAACCCGACAATTTTGTTGAGACCTAAAAATAAGGACATGGCAGCATTTATTAAAAGTATTGCCATTGAATTGCCTGCGTCATTACTTGGTATCAAAATTATTACCATTACTGAGGCAAACAACAACATAATTACATTAACATTTGAGAAAGCAGAAATTAACCCACTACTGCCTTCCACTATATTTAAAACGCCATGATCCGTTTCGTATCAAATACATATAGCTACCTTGCTAAACACAGGTGGCTTCTTGTGCTCATTATGTGTGGGCTGATAGCTTGTTGCGCCCTCTCCCTTGCTTCTATGAAGCTGGAAGAGCGCATTACGTATTTGTTACCAGACGATAAAAGCACTCTTAGTTCTGATTTAGACCTTATTCAATCAGCTCCGCAACAGCATAGAATGTTGATTACATTGCATGCTGTGGATGATGATTTGGCCGGACTTGCTCTTGCAAACTTCACTGGTCAGTTTGCCCAGACAATGCAATCAGATTTTTTTACGAAGGTGGCGTATAAACCGGATACGCTTAATCCTAATTTCTTTGTTGCTCTACGCGACATGGTTCCGAGCTTGTTTTCCACTGATATGCAAAGCATGGTGTCCAACTATGTTGAGCCAGATTCCATAAGTAAGACCCTCACGGCGCAAAAGCAGACTTTAGGCACGATTGGAGGCATTGTTAAAGCCCCGACTATTGCCGCTGATCCGCTGAACTTACATCAAACAGCTTTGCAAAAAGTTGCTTCTCTTGCGTACATGAAAAATCTGCGCGTGCTGCATGGTGTATTCATGACAGAGGACGGTAAGAATAGCCTCATTATGGCTACAACACCGGTGATGGCAACAAACTCAAAAGCTGCCGTTGCACTTGAAAGAGAAATTGAGCGGCTGTCTATGACGCTTCCACAAGGAATTACATGGACAGTGTTAGGAGCGCAGCGTTACACCGCTGCTAATACGTTGACCATTAAAAATGACATTCAAACAACATCTATTATTGCCAGTATCGCTTTGCTTGGCATTGTCATTTGTTTTTTACGCACAAAGCAGCTGTTTTTCTTATTACTGCTTCCGTTGCTGTCCTATTGCGCAGGAGCTTCTGCGGTTGCTGTGGGATGGAAGCCAGCTTCCGCTATAACGTTTGGATTTGGCCCCATACTTGTTGGTATGACTATCGATTTCGGGTTACACCTTTACTATGTTCTTGGCACCAAAAAAACTCCAAAGTGCCAGCTGCTTCAGAGTGCGGTTGCGCCTATTGCAATTAGTGGATTAACCACTGTTGCTGCTTTTTCACTTCTTTTGCTCTCACCAGTTCCAGGCCTGCGGCAACTTTCAGTATTTATTACCGTTGGCTTATTGGTAGCGTTGGGGCTTACATTGTTTGTTTTGCCACATGTTATTTCCGGTCACACTGGGCATATAGCATCTAAACCATTGCCGAAGTTTTCGCGCAATGGTCGTGTAGCCATCTTAATAATTACGACCGTGGTTTTTATTGGTGGATGTATCGGTAGTAGCAACTTGCATTTTCAGGATCATATCCGAGCATTAGGTGTACGCCCTGCGGAGCTGCTTAAGGCAGAAAAGGATATTCGTAAGATATGGGGAACAACAAGCGGAGAAGCTTTGCTGTTCGCCTTTGGTGACTCAGTTGATGACGCAGTACGCAGCACCTCTGAGGTTATTAGCCGTCTTAGTTCCAAGGAAGCGAGTACGATAGTCGGACTTACACCACTCCTCCCTTCCCAACAGCAGCAATTGGATAACCGACAGAATTGGGAAAAGTTTTGGGCAACACACCCAGCTGTACTCCCTATAGTACAGCAAAAAGGAATCGCTCTGGGTTTTGCTAAGCATGCTTTTACGCCATTTTATGATTTTGTCCGAACCTCACCGCAATCTATTACTGTAAAAAGTTTGCGTGAACTGGGCATGGGAACGCTGCTTGATACCATGCTTGTAGAGAGATCTGTTTCCCCACAGATTGAGACTGACGCCTCTACTAAAACCAATACCGTTGCTGTCAGTTCTGATTCGAAGCCTGATACTAGTGTCGTCGGAGTACCAAGTGCTTTCACACTTATTTCCTACCTTTCTGATACGAAGACTGTGAATGCCGTCTTTACACCAGAACTTGAACGAAAATATAACGTGCGGCTTATTTCTGGATCACGTCTTGGAAAAGAACTTGCCTCTGTGCTGACTAGTACATTTGCTCAATTTATTGCTTATGCCCTCGGCCTTATTGTTATCATTATTGTTCTTGTACATCGTGCTATTAAGCAGAGCGTATGCGCCCTTCTCCCCGCTTGTTTTGGTCTGTTAATGATGGGTGGGGTAATGGGTTTACTTGGCAGACCGTTAAGCCTTTTTAGCCTCGCCGGAGCATTACTCGTACTTGGCCATGGTGTAGACTATGGCGTTTATGCGACCCACGCCATTAAGAACAAGAGCCTTGGAACATCTCAGGCCATTCTAGTCTCAGGCTTAACTAGTCTTGCAGGATTCGGCTCATTGCTTTTTGCTAACCATCCGGCTCTATTTGATATGGGGTTGAGCGTGTTTACGGGACTGCTTGCAGCAATGCCTTGTGCGCTTCTTGTTCTTCCAGCCCTATTTTCAGAGGATACATAGCTCATGAAATATCTCCTATGTGTACTAATCGCCCTGTTAACAGGGTGTGTTAAACAATTGCCTCCACAATTGCCTGTAATGCCTAACATGCAGTCCAAACTACTTCAGCATAATTGGCCTGTAGAAAAAGGAACTTTTCAGGTGAATGGTTCACTGAAGATTCATTCAATGACTATCCCTGTGCAGGGTATCGTTTCCATAGAAAAGGGTGGGAGTGAAGTCTCTATAGCTCTGCTGACACAGATGGGAACTTCCATTTTTGAAGCTAAACTTACTCAGGATAGCTATAAAATGTTTACCGTTTCACCAATGATCAAAAAATACCCTCGGCTGGAACCTATTTTTATTCGTATGACGAGAGCCCTGTATCTTTCTGAACGGATTTCATCGATCTGCACCACAGAGGGAGCTGATAATATTACCGAACTCCGTTGTTCTGAACAGAACATTTTGTATAGCTACACAGTAGACCCTCAGCGTCCTGATGTAATTCGGCTCCAGCGCCGTATTAATGCTAAAAATGAAACGATTGTAGACTTTAAAGACTGGCAAAAAGAACAGAATACAGCATACCCTACTCGTCTTTTTTATGAGGATGAAGAGTACAATTTTACTGGCGAACTGATACAAAAACCGGTTTCGTATCCCCAGAACATAACTACAGAGAAGGCCTCATGACCCCGATTGAAGAAAGTATAGTCGACTCGCTTGTAGGCACTGTTACCTGTGAGGGGACAAGTGCCGAAGCGTGTTATAATTTCCCCAAAGACTTCCAAGGATTTGATGGGCATTTCCTCAATTATCCGATTCTCCCGGCTATATTACAGATTATGGTTGGTAGATTGGTGTGCTCTGCGGTTTCTGGAGTGCCCTTACGTGTAAAATCCATCA
The DNA here is from genome assembly GCF_009914765.1 of Halodesulfovibrio sp. MK-HDV. NCBI lineage: Bacteria > Pseudomonadati > Thermodesulfobacteriota > Desulfovibrionia > Desulfovibrionales > Desulfovibrionaceae > Halodesulfovibrio > Halodesulfovibrio sp. MK-HDV. The sequence goes on from NZ_WYDS01000014.1 coordinate 127,511, forward strand.
GTCGTGCCAAATTTTTACAAGAAATCTCTCCTGAAACGAACGTACAGGTTCAGGTAACTTGTAAAGAGGTTTCTACTGACAATGTTCACAAATTTGCGGTGGCGCTATTTGTGAACGCTGCAAAGGCCTCCACATTTTCACTCTTCTGTGTTGCAGAGCAGGGACATGCGTAAAGAATATTTTAAAATTGATCCAAACGCACCTGCTCCGCTAGTTACAGAAGTAATACGCGCGGTGCGTTTTCAGGAAATAGATATGCTTGGTGTTGTCTGGCATGGGCACTACGCAAGCTATTTTGAAGATGCTCGGATGGCTTTGAGTAAAGATTACGGCATATCCTATGATGATTTTTACCGTGAAAAGATTTCTGCACCGATCCGTAAATTGCATACTGACTATTTTCACCCGTTATACTTTGGTAAAGAATACAGTGTAAAAGCTCGATTGCATTATGCAGACGCGGCGAAAATTAATTATGATTTCTTTATTTATGACAATGCAGGAACACTTTGCACCTCCGGTTACTCTGTCCAACTATTTGTATGCACAGAAAGTAAGGAAATGTTACTGGCTCCTCCACCTTTTTATCAAGATTTTCTTGACAACTGGCGTAGTGGAAAATTGATAGATAAACAGTTGGCTGCCAGCTGATTGCAATATGGAAAAGTCTGAACTTTTGTGGAATATGCTGCTCGCAACCGCTTAACTACTCAGAATATATTTTTAGCTCAACAGAGGTTGTGATGCCTAGCTCTCTCCGTCTTCTTATTGTTATACCAGTGTACAATCACCGCGCAGAACTGTGCCGTGTTGTTACTAATGCACAGGCATTTGGAGACGTCCTAATTGTCGACGATGGTTCAACTGACGGGGTGGAAGCGGACATTGCTTCTCTCTCTGTCCCATCCATTCGCCACAATGAAAATAGAGGGAAAGGCGCTGCCATTCTTTCCGCATCTGCATATGCCAAAAAGCATGGCTATTCGCATATTATCACCATGGATGCCGACGGACAGCACCTAGCTACTGATATTCCTCAATTTATTGCCGCAGTGGAAATGAATCCAGACTCTGTTATTGTTGGCGTTCGAGATTTCTCGAATGCCGAGCAACGAAACATCCCTGTTTCTGCCACTTTTGGAAGAGCATTCTCAAACTTTTGGTTTCGAGTACAAACTGGCGAAAAAGGACTTGATACTCAAAGTGGCTTTAGAGCTTACCCGGTAGCGCTGTTGCAACAACTTTCGTTTAGTGAATCCCGGTATTCATTTGAAATTGAAGTGCTCGTAAAAGCGGTCTGGGCAGGGTTATTGGTGAATTGGATTCCCATAAGTGTTCATTATCCAGAACCGGACAAGCGCGTTAGCCACCTACACAGGGTAAAAGATAACATTCTTATCTCGTGGCTGAACACACGGCTTACTATTCGTGCAGTACTACCAATTCCGCATCGAAAGCTTGTCCGTGCTAAACCAAGTGTTGAAGAAAATACTGAGCAATTCTACCTGACACGCCCAATTGACTCGTTACGTGACATGGTTCGGCAAGGTGCAAGCCCAAAGTATGTTGGGCACTCTGCTGCTCTTGGGATCTTACTCGGAACATTGCCTCTTTTTGGTATTCACACTATCGCCACGTTGTTTGCCGCTAGTTTTCTACGACTTTCAAAAGTAATATCTGTGGCAACCAGTCAGTTTTGTATGCCTCCACTCGTTCCTGCTCTTTGTATCGAGGTCGGGTATTTTATCCGAAACGGAGAGTGGCTTACTGATGTTTCCTGGCAAACGCTGGGTGTTGAATTTTTAGACAGGGCTTGGGAGTGGATTTTAGGTTCGTTAGTGGTAGCACCAATTTTAGCAGGTGTAACAGGCATTTTTTTCTATCTGCTAACCCTTTCGATTTATAAATTGAGACAAGAAATATGACCACTGCAAGCTCGAAAAGAAATTGGAGCTCAAAAAGCCTTGCTAGCCGCTGGCAACATGAATTTTTTTTCATGATCATTAGATTTGGTGGTCGCTGGCCTGCGTATATTTTTTCTTGTTTTGTTGTTTTCTTTTATGTGCTTTTTAAGCCGGAAGTTCATAAACGTTCTTCTTTTTATATTACAAAACGTTTTCCAAAAGCTTCAAAATTTGCGCGTTGGTATCACACTTGGCGTCTTTGCCAGAACCTTGCTTTTTCCCTCATAGATAAAGCTGCGGTCGGCATTAAAGGCCCACAAGAATTTTCATACTCTCGAAATGGTGTTGAAAAATTGCAGGAACTACAGAAACAAGGCAATGGCATTATTCTGCTAACCGCCCATGTAGGTCCTTGGCAGTCAGCATTGGGTGCTCTTGATGAACTGGATGTCCCTGTGCATCTGATGGTCTACCGCGATTCCGGAGATGTTGACTTACAGTATTTTGACTTCAAAGCTTGTAAAAACATCACGTTGGTTTCTGCAGAGGACGCCATAGGAAGTGTTGTTGCCATGACTGCGGCACTACGAAAAAATGAACTTATATCTATTATGGGTGACAGAATTGTTCCACCCACATCATACACGGCAAGTATCAATTTTTTAGGAGGAAAAGCCCTGTTTCCTACCTCTGTGTATAAGTTTGCAAAAGCCACACAAGCCCCTATTGCGCTGCTGATAACACGCAAAGTCGGCGTTTCGCATATGGAACTTTCTGTCGCAAAGGTTCTCACTGTCCCTAAGTCTGCAGGCGGTGATTTTACCCCTTATGCTCAGGAAATAGCGCACTCATTGGATAAATACGTGCAGCAAAATCCATATCAATTTTATAACTTCTTCGACCTTTGGAGAACAACTAATGAGTAATATGCATCAAAAATTAAAAGAACTCTTCATTGAAGAGCTACATCTTGAAGATATCTCTCTCGAAGAGTGGAAAAGTGACACGCCACTTTTTGGAGACGGCATTGGTCTTGATTCACTCGATGCAGTAGAAATCGTAGTTTTCATTGAAAAACACTTTGGTGTAATCATCGAAAATATTGATGAAGATAAAAAGGCTTTGACATCTATCGACACCCTTGCTGACTTCATTATGGAAAAACAGGCTAATGCCTAGCGTTTTCATCACCGGAACTGGTTGTATTACTGGTTCCGGTAGCACTTCACAAAGCACGCTTACTGCTATGTATGAAGGAACTGCTGATCCTTCTCCTTTTGTGCGGCATAAAATGGACTGGGGCAAAGAGGCTCTAGTCTTTGCTGTTGATGAAGCATTGTTTGAAAATGCATCAGGACAAGCTAAGCAGTACGGACTTACAGCAAGACTTGCTCTCACTGCAACTTTACAGGCATTGGAAGATGCGGGGATCTCCCCTGCTGATCTAAAAGGCAAACGTGTAGGTGTAGCAATGGGGACTACTGTCGGGTGTTCCATGAACCATATTGATTTCTATGGTGAGTACCGTAATCCTGACATTGCACTGCCATCTATGGAGCATCTACGATGCGTTTTGCGGAGTAATCCAGCAGAAGCAATTGCCCGTGAACTTGAAATAGTTGGCCCCACTCAATCCGTTGTCAACGCATGTGCCTCAGGCACAGATGCTATTGGTGTCGGGTTACAGTGGATTCAATCCGGCATGTGCGACATGGTTATTGCTGGCGGTTGTGATGCTCTTTCCAGAGTAACGCTTAATGGGTTCAACTCACTTATGGTAATGGATAATGAGCGAAGCAAGCCGTTTGATGTGAACCGTAAGGGGTTAAACCTTGGAGAAGGAGCCGGCGTGCTTGTTCTTGAGTCAGAACCCGCGGTGTTACAACGTAAGGCGACAGCTATAGCTCGTCTTACTGGATACGCAACTGCGTGTGATGCACATCATCTGACTGCTCCCCATCCTCAAGGGCGTGGGCTTATTCGTGCTATGAAACAGCTTTTTGCGTACCCAGAATGTGCTCCGGAGAACATCAGCTTTGTAAACGTCCACGGTACTGGCACCAAGGATAACGACAGTGTTGAAGGATACGTAATGCACGAACTGTTGCCACACGTACCATTCTTTTCTGCTAAAGGGGCTACAGGACATACTCTTGGAGCTGCGGGCGGTATTGAGGCTGCACTATGTGTGCATTGCCTGAATCAGGGAAGCATTCCTCCTAGTACAGGCTTAACGACTCCTGATCCAGCCATCCCTGCTACCCCGGTGCTCGAAGCTACAAGCGTGACTGGCACAACAGCTCTTTCTACTTCTTTAGCCTTTGGCGGAATTGCCTCTGTGCTTGCCATTTCCCACCTTTAAGACACACAACGGGCAACGCAAATGAATTGTAAAAAAAACTCTTTCTCCAAGCCGGACGTGATCCCAGTGCTCGACTTTGAGCTTTCTGAGATTATGCAGGCTCGTAATCAGGGTAATATTTTATCGCTTGATTTAGAAATTACCGAAGCATGCAACTGTGCGTGTGTGTATTGCTACCGGTATGAAAGCGAAGGGGCACAACCCCCTGCTGCTGATGAACTCACAGCGCAAGAAATTGCTAAGCTTCTTACTGAGGCAAAAGAAAAACACGATTTGCGTCGTATTTGCATTCTCGGTGGTGAGCCGCTTATTCCCGTAATTCGGGAAAAGTATATTGCAACACTTAAGTGTTGTAACAAGTTAGGCATTGAGCACGTCACATTTACCAACGGGTATGCGCTGGATAAAGAAACAGCTCAGTTGCTGTTTGACTTAAATGCGTCTGTTTGCCTTAAATTAAATGGCATGAATGCACAGACTCATGATGCCCTAGTTGCACGCGAAGGTGCTTTCGACAAGAGTATGGCAGCATTTAGCCACCTTATCGAATTAGGGTATGGAAAAGACCGAAGTCTCTCATTTGAAACAGTTGTTACCCAAAGCAACTATGATCAAATTCCAGACATGTGGCGCTGGGCACGCGAACGTAATATTGTTCCGTATGTTGAGACACTGACAGTACAGGGGCGCAGTCAGGCTCACCCTAATGAACTTGTTGTCTCTAACGAAAAACTTCATGTCTTGTTTACCCGTCTGAATGAAATTGATCATGCTGAGTATGGGTTGGAATGGGAAGTTTTACCTCCAATTGCCGGTGGGCACCGCTGTTTACGTTACTATATGAGTATGTACGTACGCGCTAACGGTCTAGTCTGCCCATGTGTCGGAGTTGATCTACAAATGGGGTCACTGAGAACAGACTCAATTAAAGACATTCTAAGCTCTGAAGTAGCGCGTCAGACACGTTACATTAACGAGCATATTACAGGCAAATGTAAAACCTGTGATCTTGCCCATACATGCTATGGTTGTCGTGGTGCGGCATATCAACAAGGTGATCTCTTTGCTGAAGATCCAATTTGCTGGCGTGAGAAAAGCAACGGATAACGTCTAATGCAGCCTATTCTTTCCATAAATGATGTCTGCAAAGTTATCCTGAGCATATGCCATTCGGCTGTACAGGAGCAAACGTCCATTCCGTTGCGTAAGCTTGCAACGGATACGAGCCGTTCTGTTGCCTCCATCCTGGAAGGCACGCCTGTTTTGCCTCAACTCATTGCAGTTCATGCTGCCACTATGTTTCAATGCGTTGCCCTTTCAGAATCTCTTTCCGCAGATGATTCTATTGCGCACTGGGCTAATGTTATTTATGACGCATGGTCAAAAGATCCTGCTACCATTACGTTTATTACCTCCGGCTCTACTGGTAACCCCACACCGCAGAAACTGGAAACAGCTTTATTATGGCAGGAAGCACAGGAGTTGCAGCGCACTCTATTGTGTGAGCGAAAACGTATTGTATCTACGGTACCGTGCCATCATGTTTACGGTTTTTTATTCACAATACTGCTTCCTAACATTGCAGAACTTCCGTGTGTAGCGCCAGTTGCATTTCCGTCAAGAGCTTTTATTCGGGGGCTTGAGGCCGGTGATTTTGTGGTGTCCTTTCCACTTTTTTGGAACGGACTTATTATGCAGGATCTTCCGTTTCCTGCGGATATTCATGGTTCTACGTCTACAGCACCCTGTTCTCCAAAGACTATGCACAAGCTCTTATCATTAGGTATTGCACGCATCAGTAATATTTACGGTAGCTCTGAAACGGGTGGGCTTGGATATCAGCATCATCCAGATTCGCCTCTATCTTTGTTTGCTTTTTGGCGACGGATTCGTTGTGACGATATGCAAAATTCTTGGATAGAACGTGTGCATCCTTTGAATATTACACAGACTGCTGTGGCTATTCCTGATCATATAGAATGGCTTTCTCCTGAGTTATTTTCAGTGAAGGGACGGAAAGACAAGATTGTACAGGTGGGTGGCATGAATGTTTCCTTACTGAAAACAGCAGAATGCATTACGAAACATCCTGATGTGTTGGACTGCGCGGTGCGTTTAATGCGGCTGGACGAGGGAAGTCGTTTGAAAGCGTTTGTTCTTCCAAAAAGCTTAGATTCTGACACGGTTGTATTGCGGGCAGAGTTGTATCAATTATGTCGTGCTCACCTACGCCCTGCTGAGCGTCCAAAAAAAATTACATTCGGCACTCAATTTCCTGTGAATGCAATGGGAAAGGCCAAGGATTGGGACTAATTATGCCACAACAACACGAAATATATGTTCTTGGAACTGGGATGGTAACACCACACGGTGTACAGCAAGAAGCACTTCCAGTGGATAAGCTAACTTGTCATATTATAGAACCAAATCAGCGCACAGACACTTCCGATCTGACAAGGTTTATTCCGAAACGTGCGCTTAGACGTATTGACCATTTTTCACGTCTCGCGCTCTATGCATCATTTCTTGCTCTCGAAGACGCCGGTTTACTGGAAGTAGATCTTGAAAATACAGGTGTGGCCGTAGCCAGTGGCTATGGTGCTGCGCTGACTTCATTTAATTTTCTAGATTCTTTTTTTGACAATGGTGACAGACTAGCGTCCCCGACACATTTTTCTAGTGGATTGCATAATGCTGCATCCGCATACATAGCCATGCAAACCAAAGCTCAAGGGCCATGTGTTTGCACCAGTAACATCGGCCTTGGACCTGCATATGCACTTGCT